>NZ_JBHTVQ010000026.1:0-90914 GCF_042792855.1 Streptomyces sp. NPDC056600 | reverse complement strand
GTCCCGCCGGTCCGGCGGGACCGCACCGGGGCGCGGGTGGAGCGGGGGAACGGCCGCGGGTGGTGCGGCGGGTGGCGGAGGCGGGCCGCGGGGCCCGCCTCCTCAGGCGACGCGGGTGAGCCTGGCTCCCGTGGACGGCTCCTGGAGGTCGCTGCCGAGCTGCACCGGCACCTTCACGGCGCCGCCCTCGGCGTCGCCGACGGTCAGCGAACCGACCTTGGTGCCCTCGGGCGCGGCGTGCGGCATCGCCGGGTCGGGGGCGAAGGTCAGCTTGACCTCGTGACCCGCCCAGCCGACCGCCTTGACGTCCTCGGAGACGACCACCGGGGTGCGGCCGCCGAGCTGATCGTCGACGTACCCGACGACGTCGCCCTTCTTCAGGATGGTCTCCGACTCGAGCGCGTCCTGGGTGGCCAGCATCGCCGTCTTGGACACGGCGTTGACGGTGTCGAGGATGAACGGCTTGTGCTGCCCGAGGACCGCTCCGACCAGCGTCACCGTCTCGCCGCCGACCTCCTTGGTGGCGGCGAAGAGCAGGTTGCCGCCGGCCTTGGTGGTCGAGCCGGTCTTGATGCCGATGGCGTTGTCGTACGGGACCAGGGTGTTGTAGTTGTAGTGGATCCGGCCCGAAGGGTCCTTCCAGGACCCCTTGTTGGTGATGTCCACCATGGCGGGCATCTTCATCATCTCGACGCCCAGCTTCACCTGGTCCTCCGCCGTGGAGACGGTGGTCTCCTTGAGGCCGGAGGGGTCGGTGTAGGTGGTGTTCTTCATGCCGAGCTCGGCGGCGGCCTTGTTCATCTTCTCGACGAACGCGGACTCCGAACCGGCGTCCCAACGGGCCAGCAGCCGCGCGATGTTGTTCGCGGACGGGATCATCACGGCGGACAACGCGTCGCGCAGGGAGAGCTTCTGGCCCTCCTTGACGGTGTTCAGCGTGGACTCGTCACCCGTCTTGTCGTAGCCGCCCTCCTTCTCGGCGAGCGCGTCGACGGGGATCGAGGGACCGTCCTCGCCCACCTTCAGCGGGTGGTTCTTCATGATCACGTAGGCGGTCATCGACTTGGTGACCGAGGCGATCGGCACGGGCTTCGCCTCGCCGAACGAGTCGACCGTGCCGATCCCGGTGACGTCCATCCAGCCCTGGCCCTCGTCCGGCCACGGCAGGGCGACCGGGTCGCCGTCGAAGCGGAAGGACTCCTCGGCGGTCAGCACCAGGGACGGCTCGGGCAGCGGGCGGACCATCTGCACGACCGCGAGCACGATCGCCAGCAGCACCACCACCGGGGTCCAGATCTTGACCCGGCGGACCACCCGGCGCGGCAGGTTGTCCGGCGGCGGCGGGGTGTTGGTCAGCTCGGCCAGCAGGTCCAGCGGCGGCTTGGGCGGCAGCGGCTGCTGGGTGGTGCGCTCGGGGCCGATCTGCGGGATCGCGGTGGTCTCGGTGGACGCCGCGACGGGGGCGGGGCCGGCGGATCCCGCGGGACCCGCCGGGGAGCCGGAGCGCCCAGGGGGCGTCGGGCCCGCCGGGGGCGTCGGAGGCTTGCGGGTGGGGGACGGCGAGCGGTCGCCGACCTTCAGCTGCGTGGTGGGCTGGTCCACCGGGGGCCTGGCGGCCGGGCGGCCGCCGAGACGGATCGCGGTGGTGGGCTGGTCCACCGGCTTGCCGGAACCCTTGCCCTTCGCGTCCGGCCGGTCCTCCGGGGGCGCGACCTTGCCGAGGGTGCGGGTCGCGTCGCTCTTCTCCTCGGCGGGCAGCGGTCCGGCCGCCCACCCGGGGCGCCGCGACCCGGAGGGGTCCACCGCGTCGGGGGCGTCGGGACCGTCCGCGTCCTCGGCCTCGGCCTCGGCCTCGCCTTCGGGGTCGTCGGACGGGTCGTCGGCGTCGCCCGCGGCGTCGGCATCGGCATCGGCATCGGCATCGGCATCGGCATCGGCATCGGCATCGGCATCACGGTCGCCGGACGGCGCGTCGGCGTCTGCGTCTGCGGTGCCGGGACGCTCGTCGGCGTCATCCGCGACGTCGTCGTCTGCGCCGGACCGCTCCTGGGCAGCAGCGTCGGGCGACTCGTCGCCGGCGTCGACGGCCGTGTCATCGGCGCCGTCGGGGCTGTCGGCGCCGTCGTCGCTGTCGGCGCCCTTCGGCGCGTCCGCAGGGGCGTCCTCGGCCGCCTCCAGGTCCGATTCCGCACCGGCCGCGCGCACGTCGCGGTCGGCGGGCCGCGCGTCCTCGACGGCGTCCGCCACCGGCTCGTCGCCGTCCAGGTCCTCATCGGCGTCGGAGTGGGAGTCGGCGGGCGCAGGCTCGTCGCGGACCTCGTCCGCGGGCTCGTCGGCGCCCACGACCGGCTCGTCCCGGACGTCACGGGCACCGGCCGGAACCGCGTCGCTGATCTCGTCGGACGGCTCCAGGCTCAGGCCCGCCGCCGCGCCGTAGGACGGCACCTTCGACTCGTCGGAGTCCGCGGCACCGCCCGCGACCGGCTCGTCCCCGGCCTCGGCAGCCCCGGCCGGAACCCCGTCGGACGGCTCCTCCTCGTCCTGGCCACCCACCGGGGCGTCCTCGTCGAGGCCCGCCGCCGCGCCGTAGGCAGGCACGTTCCGCCCGTCGGAGTCCTCGGCGCCGGCCGGGTCCGCGTCAGCCGGCTCGTCCCCGGCCTCAGCCACGGCCGACGGCTCCTCGTTCTCCTCGTCGCCCGCCTGCACGTCCTCGTCCACGCCCGCCGTCGCGCCGGTCGCCGGCGCCGTGGCGTCGCCGGTGGGCTCGGCCGCCGGCTCCTCGGCGGAGGGCGCGCCGTCCGTGTCCTCGGGGGCGGTCACGCGGTCCGCGGGGTCCTCCTCGTCGGCATCCTCGCTTGACGCGTCTGCGTCAGACGCCTCCGTGGGGGCCTCGGAGGCCGTTCCAGCGACCCGGGGGCCCTCCGGCCCTTCCAGGGCCTCCTGGGCGCCCTCAGGGCCGTCCACGGCCGTCGAGGCCCCGGAGCCCACCGCGACGGGGCCGGTCCCATCGGTCCCGTCGGCCGCACCGGACGCGTCGGACACCTCGTCCGCACCGCCCTCGGCCCCGTCCGCGTCCCGCTCGGAGGGAGGGTCGGCCACGGCGGTGCGGGCGAAGGCGGCGCGCGGGTCGGCGGACGCCGACGCCGCGGCGGTCTCCGCAACCGGTTCCCCCGGGCCCGGCGTCACACCCGCCGAGGACTCTCGCTGCTTCGACCTGTCGGGGGACTCGCCCGCCACCTGTGCCTCCTCCATACGCCGCACTCCCCGTGCGCCTGCCCAACCAGCCGGCCGTGATCGCCGGCGGCCACCGTCCGGACCAGGTTCCAGTCTCGCGTCAGCGCTCCCGGCCCTCCCGCAGGGACGAGAACGACATACCTGCCGGTTCCATCCGATAGCGGACTCGCACTCTCGACAGATGAGTGTGAGAGGGGTCACCCTGTCGTACATCCACGCGGGGAGGCATGGATGGGCAGGAGCCGCAGAACACTTCCGGAGGAGCTTCTGCTGCTGGCGTTGGACCCGGCCACGGGTACCACTGCACAGCCGCAGTCGCTCGACCTGGGTCTGGCCGGAGCACAGCTCGTCGAGCTGGCCATGGCCGGACGGATAGCCCCGGACGGGGATCGTATCTCCGTGGTGATGCCACGGCCGACAGGAGATCCGACTCTGGACCACGCACTGGAGTTGCTGCGCCGACGCGGCGCCCCGGTACGCGCGGTCCACTGGATCGGCGGACCCCGTTTGGGGCTCCGCCAGACGTACCTCGCGCACCTGGAGCGGTGCGGCATGGTCCATGCCGTCGCCGGTCCGATGTGCGGAGTACTGCCGACGACTCGCTACCAGGCGACGGACACGGCGATCAGCCGGGAGATCAGAGCCCGGCTGGACACGGCGATCAAGACGGGTGTCCCACCGGACCCCCGCACCGCCGCGCTCGCGGCGCTGGCCCACGCGGTCGGCCTCGGCAAGCACCTGTACCCGGGCAACGAGGGCCGCTCGGCCCGTTCCCGGCTGCGGGACCTGATCAGGCACGACCCGATGGGCGGCCTCGTCGCGCACGCGGTCATGGACGTCCAGAACGGCGCCGCGGCGCAACCACGCCGCGCCCAGGCGCCGGCCGCCCGCACGCCGGTCCCGGCGCACGGGCGGGCGACCGCTCCGCAGCAGGCGACCCGGGGTGTGGCGGCCGAGCCGCACCCGGGTCCGATGATGCGGGCCGTCGCGCGCTGACCTCGGCACGGGCACATGCCCGGACGGGGGCGGACCTTCCCGGTCCGCCCCCGTCCGGGCATGACCCGTTCCCCGGGGCCGTCGCCGGGCCCCTGCGGACCGGCCGTCAACTCCCGACGTCAAGTCGAACCCGAAAGTGTGAACCGTCGTCGCGGATCCGCTCCCGGGAGGGACGCCGGGTGACCAGGACGTCACGCATGGGCAGCGATTGTGCGCCGTTTCCCAGCGGCGGCCCACACCCAGGTGGCAATCTGCTGAACAGCAGATACGCAAAGTTGAGGTACGCAGCCGGAGGTGCCGTCCGTGGCGTCCAGTGTCAACCCCACCGTCAGGCGCCGCCGCCTGGGCCAGGAGCTCCGCAGGCTCCGCGAACAGAAGGGCATGACCGCCGAGGAAGTGGCGGAGCGGCTGCTGGTCTCGCAGTCGAAGATCAGCCGGCTGGAGAACGGCCGCAGGTCCATCAGCCAGCGTGACGTCCGAGATCTCTGCGGGGTCTACGAGGTCGACGACCAGCGGATGGTCGAGTCGCTGATGGAGATGGCCAAGGACTCCCGCCAGCAGGGCTGGTGGCACTCCTTCGGCGACATCCCCTACAGCGTCTACATCGGCCTGGAGACCGACGCGGCCAGCCTGCGCGTCTACGACCCGCAGGTGGTGCCGGGCCTGCTCCAGACCCGTCGGTACGCCGAGTCGCTGATCACCGGCGCGCTGCCGGAGACGGCGGCCGCGGACATCGAGAAGCGGGTGCAGGTGCGCCTGCGCCGGCAGCAGCGGATCAACTCCCGGGAGAATCCGCTGCGCCTGTGGACGGTGCTCGACGAGGCGGCGCTGAAGCGGGTCGTGGGCAACCGGGCCGTGATGCGGGAGCAGCTGGAGCACCTGGTCGAGCAGGCGCAGCTGCCGCACGTGACGGTGCAGGTGATCCCGTTCGAGCTCGGCGCCCATCCGGGGCTCAACGGCCAGTACGCGATCCTCGAGTTCCCCGACGCGTCGGACTCCAGCGTGGTCTACATCGAGGGCGTCACCAGCGACCTGTACCTGGAGAAGCCCAACGACGTGCAGAAGTACAGCGTGATGTACGAGCACCTGCGGGCCCAGGCGCTGAACGTGGAGCAGTCGCGGCAGTTCATCGAGGACATCGCGAAGTCCTACGCCTGAGGGGCGCCGACCGCCTTCACGCCGCGTGACGCCGTAGCCTCGAATCCGTTGCCGCTGGACTTTGCCAGCGGCAAAGAGAGGAACCGTACACGCACAACTGCTGGTGCGGTAGGGGCTATTGGGACATGCCATCCGCACGAGTGAATGGACTCCTCCGAAACGCGGGGCGGCGAGTAGCGTCGATCACGCCAACGGTCACAGCCAGTTGGCGGAGATCAGTCGCATCGTCACCCTCAGTTAACTCGGAGCAGAAAATGGCTATTCGTCAGGGCGCCACCCCCGCGTGGACCAAGTCCTCCTACTCGACCGGCAACGGAGCGTGCGTGGAGGTCAAGTCCCCGGTGCGCGAGGAGCTCGCGGTGCGGGACTCCAAGGTTCCGGCGGGCCCGACCCTCGCCTTCCCGGCGGGTTCCTGGAGCGCGTTCGTCTCCGGGGTCAACCGTGGTGCGTTCGGCGGGATCTGACCGACCGCCGCGACAACGGGCCGCACCGGCCCGGCACCTGGGCACCACCCTGTACGGCCCTCTCGTCCGGCTCGCCGTCCTGGCCGAGGGGGCTCGCCCGTGCCGAACCGGTCGGCCGGACGTTCAGCGGGACGTCCGTTCAACCGGATGTCCGTTCAGCGGGACGTCCGTTCAGCGGGGATAGCGGGCCAGCCAGCCGGGGGACGCGTAGGACGGCCCGTGCAGGGCCGGCCCCTGGGTCATCTCGACCGCGAAGTCGTCGGCCAGCACCACCAGGGTGGGGCGGCCCTCGAGTTCGGCCAGCCATGCCGGTGGCAGCGCCGTCTCCCCGTGGAGCGCCCCCAGCAGTCCTCCCGCCAGTGCCCCGGTGACACTCGCCGGACCACCGAGGTTCACCGCCAGGCACAGGGCGTGCCGCACGTCCTCCCCGTCCAGCGCGCAGCGCACGGCGGCTCCCAGGACCTCGTCCGCACCCGCGTCGGCCTCCAGCGGGTGGGGCGGCTCCTCGGCGCCCGCCAGGGCGGCCTCCAGGGCCTTGACGACCTCCTGGTGGCCGGCCCAGGGCTCGACCGCCCCGATCGCCGTCCGCACGGCCTGCGGCAACGCCTCCCCGCGTGCCAGGCCGTGCACGGTGACGGCATAGGCGCCGGCCGCCAGGCAGGCCGTGGGGTGGCCGTGCGTCTGCGCGGCGCACTCCACGGCGAGCTGGGCGACGAGCCGCGGATCCCAGCCCACCAGCAGGCCGAACGCCGCGGAGCGGGCCGCCGCGTGCGGTCCGCGCTCACGGGGGTTCCTGGGTTCGGCGGGCGTGCCCATGCTCTCGGCGCGCAGCGCCAGCAGGGTGGGGCCATGGGGGTCGCGGCGGGCGTAGAGCCACTCCTCGCGGGCCAGCCAGCCGTCGCCCTCCCGCCGCTCGTCCGGGCCCCAGTCGTCCTGGGTGACCGCCCAGCGGCGCCAGGCGCGGTGCAGGTCGCTGGGCGGGTGCCAGGCGCCGGTGTCCCGGCGCACCTGGGCGCGGATCAGCCCGTCCACGGTGAACAGCGACAGTTGCGTGACGTCGGTGACGGCGCCGAGCCGTCCGTACGCGGGGACCGGCGCGGCCAGCCCTTCGGGTCCGTGCGCGGCCACGATCGCGCCGGGCGTCAGTCCGTCGAGCGGTGCGCCCAGCGCGTCGCCCACGGCCGATCCGAGCACGACGCCGCGCACCCTGCTCCGGAAGTCCTGCAACTCGGCCCGGCCCCACGCACCAGCCACCGCCCGACCTCCCACGGCCGTCGTCCACGCCTGCGGAACGGGGCCTGGGCGCCGTCCCCCGCCGACGCTAACCGGCCGCCGCTCCGGGCGGAACGGGCATTTCCGGCCGATGTGCATGTACGGCTCCAGGGCCGTCCGCGCTTCCACGGGATCCCCTCCGGATCCGCACACCTCCCGTGCGTGCCCTCGCCGGAACGACGGCGTCCGCCCCTCGCGCGGGGCGAGGGGCGGACGCCGTGACGGTGGCGGGTTCCGGCGGTCTGGAACTGTTGGCTTGTGAACCTGTTCGAGTGAGCGTAACCGTGTGTGAGTGTCCGTCGTTTTCGGTGCATGGGAGTGGTTGAGGCAGTTGAGGGCGGCGGTCACGGGATCCGTGGCGTGTCGTCGGCTGTCGCGGCAACCCGGTCGTTGCGGTCGTTGCGTGTGCCGTTCGTGGTGCGGGAGGCGACCGGGTGTGCGATCCGCACTCGGCTGAAGGCCCTCACCGCCCTGGACGTGGAGGTGCTGCGGCAGGTCGGCGCTCACCTGGGTTCGCTCGCCTCGCGTGACCTGCGTGTCTATGCGGAAGCGGGGTTCGAGCGCAGCAGCGCGTCGTGGGCGGTGCGCAAGCAGGCATTGACGGTTGCGTGTTCGTCGCGGTGGGCGGGTGCGATCACCAAGGCCACCCACGACCAGTACGCGCTGGCCCGCCGCGCCCAGGCCGCCCACCTCCACCAGCTCGAGACCACCATCAACACCATCCGCCTTCGCCTCGCCCAGCCCCTCGGCGCGAAGGGCACCAAGCGGGCCCCGGGCGGTTACCGGTCCGCGCGGGAGTGGCGGGCCAAGGCGCAGCGGCTGCGGGCGTTGGAGGCCCGGCACGCCGAGGTGCGGGCGGACCGGGAGGCGGGCCGGGTCCGGGTGGTGCGGGGCGGCAAACGCCTGGCCACCACCCGGCATCATCTGGCGGAGGCCGGTCTTACGGAGGGTGAGTGGCGGGCGCGGTGGGAGGCGGCGCGGGCGTTCCTGTCGGCGGACGGTGAGTCGGGCAAGCGGTTCGGGAACGAGACCATTCGTGTCGCCCCGGGCGGTGAGGTGAGCGTCAAGCTGCCCAGGCCGCTGGAGCATCTGGCGAACGCCCCGCACGGCCGGTACGTTCTCACCGGCCGGGTGGCGTTCGCGCACCGGGGTGAGGAGTGGGCGGACCGCATCGAAGCCAACCGTGCTGTCGCCTACGAGGTCCGGCACGAGCCGGTCCGGGACCGCTGGTATGTCACCGCGTCGTGGAAGCGACCGGCCGTCCAGGCCGTCCCGCTGGAGGCGGCCTGCGCCCGCGGGGTGATCGGCGTGGACATGAACGCCGATCACCTGGCGGCGTACGCGCTGGACGCGCACGGGAATCCGGTGGGTGAGCCGCGCCGTTTCGCCTACGACCTCACCGGCACCGCCACGCATCGGGACGCGCAGTTGCGGCATGCGCTGACCCGGCTGATGCACTGGGCTGTGCGTGAGGGTGTGGGGGTGGTGGCGATCGAGGACCTCGACTTCACCGACAGCACCACCCGCGAAAAGCACGGCCGGCGTAAGAAGTTCCGGCAGACGATTTCCGGGATCCCGACCGGCCGGTTGAAGGCGCGGATCGTGAACATGGCCGCCGAATGCGGCCTGACCATCGTCGCCGTGGAGCCCGCCTACACCAGCCGGTGGGGCGCCCAGCACTGGCAGAAACCCCTCACCACCGACCACCGTGCGATGACCCGGCACGATGCCGCGGCCATCGCGATCGGACGACGCGCCCTTGGACACCCGGTCCGGCGTCGGACGGCAACGCCCCCACGCGACCGGAGCGATCGTGCGGGACATCGAGCCGCCCAGACCGAACCAGGCACCCGAGAGCGTGAGGAAACCCGCCCCTCGATCCCCGGACAACGGACACGATCCGTCCCGCCCGGCCCCGAGGCGAAAGCGGGCGACCAGCATGCCCAACACCGTTCGGGGCATGCGGCTGAGCACCAGCCCTGGGCCTGGACCCAGGACTCACTCCCGCTCAGTCTTTAGGAACGGTCAGAACCGCAGCAGCGGGATCCGATCCGCGCCGACGACCCCGGTGAACGCCCGGACGTTGTCGACCGCCCCGTGGAAGTACTCGCCCCAGCCGTCCGCGGTGCGTCCGCGGCCGACCTGCAGCGCGCCCTCGGCGGACCAGGCGGCGTCGAAGGACGCCTCGTCGCCGAGCTGACCGTCCACGTAGAGCCGGACGGTGTCGGCCGAGTCGTCGTGCACCACCGCGATGTGGTGGCCGTCGCCCTTCCCGCCGTCCGGGGCCGTGATGCGCGAGGCCACGGTCTCCTGGGCGTCCGCCCCTTCGCCGTCCGTCACCACCAGCTGCCACACGTGGGTCGCCGGGTCGTAGCGGACCTTGAACGCGTCACCGTGCTCGCCGCCCTGGGAGAGCACCGTCATGGGCCCCGCCGGCTCCTTGTCGGCCGGCCGGACCTGGGCGGCGACGGTGAAGCTGCCGGACGTGTCGACGACCGGTCCGCCGGTGGCCGCGTGACCGGTGGAGCCGTCCAGTTCCAGGTGGGCGTCGCCCAGCAGGGCGGACGGGCCGGGAACGCAGTCCGGGTCGATCCAGCAGTCCGGGTCGTCCACGTGACGGAAGACGGTGGCGCCGTCGTGCAGCGTCAGCGGGCCGCCCGCACCGCCGGGCGCGGTGCCGTCGGTCACCGACTCGAAGTCCCAGACCCCGGCGTCCTGCGGCTCGCGCTTCGCCGGCGCCGCGGCCTCCGCGCCGACGACCACCCGGTCCCAGACCCGGACGTCCGCCAGGTCGCCCTGCCAGCGCCGTCCGCCGTCGCCGCGGGCCCGGCCGAGCTGGAAGGCGCCCGGCGCCGCGACGGGGCCGGCCTTCGCCGGCTCGCCGACGGCCCTGCCGTCGACGTAGAGGCGCAGGGTGTCGTCCTCGGTGTCGAAGACGCCCAGCACGTGGGCCCAGTCGCCGGTCTCCGGGCCGCCACCCGCGACGGTCGCGCCGCCGAAGGTGAACGCCCAGTCGGCGTCGCCGTCCGCGGTGGGCTTCAGGCCCAGCGTGAAGGCGGAGGCGCCGTCGGCGGCGTCCTGGCTCGCGACCGTCATGGCGCGGTCGGTACGGCCCGGGCGGACCCAGCCGCCGACCGCGAAGGTCTTCCCGGTGTCCGCCACCGGCGCGTCCGGCGTCAGGTAGCCGCTGCCTTCGCCGCTGAGCCGTGCGCTGCCGGTGAGGCCCGTGCCGTACGGCGCGGCGTCGTGGAACGTCACGCCGTCCTCGGCCCGCAGGGCCGGTCCGGCCTCGGCGGAGGTGTCGGTGAGCTTCCAGTGGGCGACGGGGGCACGGCCCTTGGCCACCAGGAACCGGTGGACGGCTTCGGAGGTGGAGTTGCCTGCCCGGTCGATCGCCCTGACCGTCAGATAGTCGGATCCTTCCTTCTGCGGCATGAAGCGGATCGCCGCGGGGCCACCCACGTCCTCCGGCTCGACGGTGCGCTCGGACCCGCCGATGAACCGGTACCGGTAGGCGACCACGTCGTCGGACGGCGAGTCGAAGGTGAAGCCGCCGTAGACGCCGACCCCGTCGTGCCAGGCGGTGTCGTCGTAGCGGTCCGAGGTGATCGTCACCGGCTCGGGGCGTTCGGTGTCGATCAGGAACTGGCAGAGATGACCGTCCCCTTCGTCGCTCCACGCGGACGTCTCCCCCTGGTCGCCGACGGCCCGCGCCCGCCAGGAGACCAGGGTGTCGGTGGGGACGTCGGAGGACGGGGTGACCCGGAGCGGCACGTCCGGGGTGCTCTCATGGGTGGTGAGCGTCTCGCGCCGCTCGGCGCCCGCGGCGTCGGTCCACCGCACCTCGATCTCGGCACTCGCCCAGGCCCCGGAGTCGGGGTTGCGCAGCGTCACCTCGAGCTGTGGCCTTTCGCCCACGTACGGCGCGGAGGCCCCCGTGGCGCAGGCGCTGTGGCCCGTCCTGAGGTCCTCGACCGTCGGTTGCGGCAGTGTGCTCTCCGCCGCGGACGCCATCCCCGGCGTCGCCAGCAGCAGCGCGGCGGTCGCCGACGCGACCGCTCCCCGTCTGCGTCGATCCTTGTCCCGCACGGAACGCCCCCTCTGACGTGTACTCAGCAAGTGGCGTGAACCTAACAGGGGGGAACGACAGGCCCGGAGCGAATTTCCGCGCCCCGGACCCCCCGCCCGCAGCGGGACGCCCGTGTTTGCCCAGCTCGTGCCGCTCGTATGCTCGTGGGATGACGACTTCCGCCAGCTCCGGAACCGGCCGCCCCACCGAGAACTCGATGCGCCGTGCCCTCAGGCGGGCGCGGGACGGGGTCGCGCTGGACGTGGCCGAGGCGGCGGTGCTGCTCCAGGCGCGCGGGGCGGACCTCGACGACCTGTGCGCCACCGCCTCGCGGGTGCGGGACGCGGGGCTGGAGGCGGCCGGACGGCCCGGCGTCATCACGTACTCGAAGAGCGTGTTCATCCCGCTCACCCGGCTGTGCCGGGACAAGTGCCACTACTGCACCTTCGTCACCGTCCCCGGCAAGCTGCGCCGTGCGGGCCACGGGATGTTCATGTCGCCGGACGAGGTGCTGGACGTCGCCCGGCGCGGGGCGGCGATGGGGTGCAAGGAGGCGCTGATCACCCTCGGCGACAAGCCGGAGGACCGCTGGCCCGAGGCGCGGGAGTGGCTGGACGCGCACGGCTACGACGACACCATCGCCTACGTGCGGGCGATCTCGATCCGGATCCTGGAGGAGACGGGTCTGCTGCCGCACCTGAACCCCGGCGTGCTGAGCTGGACGGACTTCCAGCGGCTGAAGCCGGTCGCCCCGTCGATGGGGATGATGCTGGAGACGACGGCGACCCGGCTGTGGTCCGAGCCGGGCGGGCCGCACCACGGCTCCCCCGACAAGGAGCCGGCCGTGCGGCTGCGGGTGCTGGAGGACGCGGGCCGTTCCTCGGTGCCGTTCACCAGCGGGATCCTGCTCGGCATCGGCGAGACCTACGAGGAGCGCGCCGAGTCCCTGTTCGCGCTGCGGAAGGTGGCGCGGGCGTACCACTCGGTGCAGGAGCTGATCATCCAGAACTTCCGCGCCAAGCCGGACACCGCGATGCGCGGCATGCCGGACGCGGAGCTGGACGACCTGGTCGCCGCGGTGGCGGTGGCCCGGGTGGTCATGGGGCCGTCGGCCTGCCTTCAGGCGCCGCCGAACCTGGTCGACTCCGAGTACGAGCGGCTGATCCGGGCGGGCATCGACGACTGGGGCGGGGTCTCGCCGCTCACCATCGACCACGTGAACCCGGAGCGGCCCTGGCCGCAGATCGACGAGCTGGCCGAGCGGTCCGCGGCGGCCGGCTTCGAGCTGCGGGAGAGGCTGTGCGTGTACCCGGAGTTCGTGCGGCGGGGCGAGCCGTGGCTGGACCCGCGGGTGCTGCCGCACGTGCGGGCGCTGGCCGATCCGGAGACCGGCCTCGCGGTGCCGGACGCGGTGGTCGAGGGACGGCCCTGGCAGGAGCCGGACGAGGCGTTCACGCCGTCGGGCCGGACCGACCTGCACCGCACCATCGACTCCGAGGGCCGCACGGCCGACCGGCGGGACGACTTCGACGAGGTGTACGGCGACTGGGAGTCGCTGCGGGAGGCCGCCGCCCCCGGCATGGTGCCGGAGCGGATCGACGGCGACGTGCGGGCGGCGCTGCGCACCGCCGCGGACGACCCGACGAAGCTGACCGACGAGGAGGCGCTCGCCCTGTTCCACGCGGACGGGGCGGCGCTGGACGCGCTGTGCCGCGTGGCCGACGACGTGCGCAGGTCGGTGGTCGGCGACGAGGTGACGTACATCGTCACGCGGAACATCAACTTCACCAACGTCTGCTACACCGGCTGCCGTTTCTGCGCCTTCGCGCAGCGCCGCACCGACGCGGACGCGTACACGCTGTCGCTGGAGCAGGTCGCCGACCGGGCCCAGCAGGCGTGGGACGTGGGCGCGGTGGAGGTCTGCATGCAGGGCGGCATCCACCCGGACCTGCCGGGCACGGCGTACTTCGACATCGCGCGGGCGGTGAAGGAGCGGGTGCCGGGGATGCACGTGCACGCCTTCTCCCCGATGGAGGTCGTCAACGGGGCCACCCGGACCGGGATGTCGATCCGCGAGTGGCTGACCGCCGCGAAGGAGGCCGGCCTGGACACCATCCCGGGCACGGCGGCGGAGATCCTCGACGACGAGGTGCGGTGGGTGCTCACCAAGGGCAAGCTGCCCACCGCCACCTGGGTCGAGGTGGTCACCACGGCGCACGAGCTGGGCATCCGGTCGTCCTCGACGATGATGTACGGCCACGTCGACCAGCCGCGGCACTGGCTGGGGCACCTGCGGACGCTGGCCGGCATCCAGCAGCGCACCGGCGGATTCACCGAGTTCGTGACGCTGCCGTTCGTGCACACCAACGCCCCCGTGTACCTGGCCGGCATCGCCCGTCCGGGGCCGACCGTCCGGGACAACCGGGCGGTCACCGCGATGGCCCGGCTGCTGCTGCACCCGTACATCCCGAACATCCAGACCAGCTGGGTGAAGCTGGGGACCGAGGGCGCGGCGGAGATGCTGCGGTCGGGCGCCAACGACCTGGGCGGGACGCTGATGGAGGAGACCATCTCCCGGATGGCGGGCTCCTCCTACGGCTCGTACCGCTCGGTGGCCGACCTGGTGGCGATCGCCGACGCGGCGGGGCGTCCGTCCCGGCCCCGCACCACGCTGTACGGCGAGGTCCCCGAGGAGCGGCAGCACGCGGCCGCCGCCTCCGACGGTCACCTCCCCGAGCTGCTGCCGGTCCTGGACTGACACCGGAGGGCGGCGGACCGGCCGGGGCCGTCGGTCGCCCCGGCCGGGCCCGTGGGATTGCCGGGCCGGGCCCCTGGTCAGGGGCGGGGAGGGTCGCCGTAGGATGATCCGACTCTGTTCCCGCCGCGGCCCGTGACCGGGCCCGTTGCTGAGGAGATGCGTACACGTGGCTTCCCGAGGGCTTCCCACCTGGGCCTGGGTGACCGGCCTGACCAGCGCGGCGATCGTGGTGGTCATCGGACTGGCCGTGCAGGCCGGCTCGGGGCCGAAGCCCGCCGCCCTGGACGACCGGAGCCCGGTGGCCTCGGCCTCCGAGACGCCCCGTCCGAAGAAGTCGCTGTCCGAGGACGGCGAGGACGGCAAGGACGGCAAGGGCGGCGAGGACACCACCGGGACGTCGGTGCCCGCGGAGTCCGGGACCGGGCGGCGGCTCGTGTACGGCCTGGAGGCCGACCGGGTGTGGCTGGTCGACGCCGGCGACAAGGCGCTGCGCAGCTTCACGGTGTGGCCCGGCACGCTCGACCCGGAGCCCGGGGAGTACGAGGCGGGCACCCGCACCGCGGCCACCACCGGGTCCGACGGGGTCGCCATCGAGCACGTCGTGTACTTCGCCTTCTCGGGCGGCGTGAACTTCGCGTTCTCGCACGCCGAGGACGGCGCCTCGCCCGCCCCCGCCGACGGCAAGCAGACGGCGGGCGTCCGCATGAAGGTCCAGGACGGCGCGGCCCTGTGGGAGTTCGCCTCCACCGGCACCCCGGTGGTCGTCGTCCCCTGAGCGCCGCCCGACGACGCCTTCGGCCCCGGTCCCCACGCCCGTGGGGACCGGGGCCGCGGACCGTTCCAGGGCAGACGGCCGGCGGACAGGCGAACCGGCGCGGGGACGTCAGCCGTCGTACGACAGGCCGTGCCCCAGGGGGAAGAGCACCGTGGCCGGGTCGTCGGCCCGCTGGACCGGCACCGGCAGGGTGCCGCGCGGCTCGACCCGGCCGGCGATCACCCGTGCCGCGGCGCGCAGTTCGACCTCGGTCCAGCAGTAGGAGGCCAGTGACGCCGGGACGTCGCCGAGGTGGGCGATGTCATAGGGGTTGCGCACCGCGAGGTGGACGACGGGCACGCCCGTCGCGAGCAGCCGGGCCACCAGGGTGCGCTGGGCGCTGGTGGCGCCGACGTTGTCGGTGGTGACCACCACCGCGTCCCGCCCCCGCGCCGCCGCCACCGCCTCGTCGATCTTCGCGGCGTCGGGCGTCCGGCCGGTGGCGAGCCGGGTGGTGCCGTAGCCCAGTTCCTCGAACGCCTTGGCCAGCTCGGGCACCGTGGTGCGGGTGGCGTCGGTCGGGAACGCCGGGCTCGCGCCGACCACCAGCAGCTTCCGCTGCGTCCGGCGCAGCGGGAGCGCCCCGTCCTCGTTGACCAGCAGGGTGGTGGTGCGCTCGGCGATCCGGGCGGCGGCGAGCCGGTGCGCGCGGGCGCCGACGACCCGGTCGACCTCCTTCGGCGAGACGTACGGGCTGCCGTCGAGCAGTCCGGCCTTGTCCTTGAGCCGCAGGACGCGCCGGACCGACTCGTCCAGCCGCTCCTCGGTGATCTCCCCCGCGCGCACGGCGGCCAGGACGCCGTTGTAGGCGACGTCGATGTCCGGCGGGAACAGCAGCTGGTCGGCGCCGGCCTTGAGGGCGAGGACGGGCACCCGGTCGTCGCCGTACTTGGTGCGGACGCCGCGCATGTTGAGCGCGTCGGTGACGATCACGCCGTCGAAGCCGAGTTCGCCGCGCAGCACGCCCCGCAGGATCGCGGGCGACAGGGTGGCCGGGTCGTTGCTGGGGTCGAGCGCCGGGACCTGGAGGTGCGCGGTCATGATCGAGTCGACGCCGGCGGCGATCGCGGCCCGGAACGGCGGCGCGTCGACGCGCTCCCACTCCTCTCGGCTGTGGGTGATCACGGGCAGCCCGGTGTGGCTGTCCTCGCCGGTGTCCCCGTGGCCGGGGAAGTGCTTGGCGCAGGCCACCACGCCGGCCCGCCGGTAGCCGGTCACCTGGGCCGCCACCATGCGGCCGACCTCGCGGGGGTCGGCGCCGAAGGACCGGACGTTGATGATGGGGTTGGCCGGGTTGACGTTGACGTCGGCGACCGGGGCGAAGTTCTGGTGGATGCCGAGGGCGGCGAGTTCGGCGCCCGAGATGTACCCGGCGGTGCGGGCGTCGGACGTCGATCCGCCCGCGCCGAGGGCCATCGCGCCCGGGAGCTGGGTGGCGCCGCTGCCGATGCGGACGTTGGCCCCGTGCTCCTGGTCGATGGAGATCAGGGACGGGACGGGGGTGGGCAGGGCGAGCGAGGCGCGCTGCACCCCGTTGGTCAGCTCCGCCACCTGGGCGGGGTCCTGGATGTTGTTCGCCCAGCCGGAGAAGTAGATGACTCCGCCGACCTGGTACTTGGCGATGAGCTCGGCCACGGTGCGGACGCCGAGTTCCGCGAGGTTGCGTTCCTGGTCGAGCGCGCTGGGGGAGGTCGCCGACGTGCCGTAGAAGTACGGCACGAAGAGCTGGCCGATCTTCGCCTCGACGGTCATCGCCGAGATGATCTTCTCGATGCGGTCGCCGCGGCGGTGCGCGGCCGCGGGGGTGGCCGTCGCGCCCACGACGCCCGCCGCGCTCGCGGCGGCCACGGTCGCGGAGGCGAGAACGGTTCGTCGGGACAGACTCCGGTCCTGCATACGGACGTGCTCCTTCCAGCCTTGCGGGGCAAGGGAGTTGAAGGAAACGTGAGGTACTCCGAACAGCGGGAAACGTAGCCGTCGGGCCCGGTCCGGACAAGAGGTCTAGACATATTAGGTCTGGACAAGGCGGGATCTCGCCGTGCCACCGGGGCGCCCCCGGGCCGGGAGCGGGTCCGGCCATCCGGCGGGTGGCGCTCCCCCAGGGGGCGGACCGAGGGCTGATGACCGGGGGCCGGGTGTCCGGGCGCGTCCGCGGACGTCGGGGGCACGAGGGCACGGGCAGCCGGACCCGGGCGGGCCGGCGGCGGCCTGCCCTCGGGACCGGGGAGGAGGGCCCCCGGGGAGCGGGGGAGCCGCAGCCGGGTGGTCCGGCGGCCGAGGGCCCGGGCGACCGGGGGTGCGCAGGGGAGCCGCCGGCGGGCAGGCCAGGCCTCTGGCCCGGCGAGCCGCGTCGCCACAGGGGGGCGACAGGGAAGCCTCCGCGGGCCGGCGTCGGGCGCCCCGGGCCCGGGCGGGCCGGGTGGTGCCGGAGGCGGCAGCCCGCAGCCCGGAGGCCGGGGGCCCCGGGAGGACGCGAGAGGCCTTCGGGGGCCGGGCGGCTGCCCGGGGTGTCAGGCCGGGCGGGCGGTGCCGGTGCCCTTCTCCGCGTCGAGGGCGTAGACGCAACGATCCTTGCTGCACGCGTACACGACACCGCCGCGCACCACCGGCGACCCGGTGATCTCCCCGCCGGTGGCCAGCTTCCACCGCAGCCGGCCGTCGTCGGCTTTGAGCGTGTAGAGCAGGTGGTCGGTGGAGCCGAAGTGGATGCGGCCCTCGGCCACCACCGGCGCGCCCACGATGTCCCCGCCCGCCTGGAAGCGCCACTTGGGCGTGCCGGTGACCGCGTCGAGCGTGTAGAGGCCCTTGCCGCTGGCGACGTGGATGTGCCCGGCGGCGACCAGCACCGGTTCCACCGAGGACCGCGCCTCGGTGGCGATCCGCCACCGGTCCCGGCCGTCCGCCGCGTCCAGCGCGTACACCGTGCCGAGGTAGTCGGCGAGGTACACCCCGCCGCCCGTCACGGCGGCGCCCGGCACGAAGGCGGGCGGGCCGAGGAAGACCGCCGGGGCCTCGAAGTGCCAGTGCACATGGCCGTTCGCCACGTTGATCGCCAGCACCCGGGTGCCGGCGGACACGTACACGCACCCGTCGGAGGCGTGGCTCAGCCGCACCGGGACGCCCCCGCAGGAGGCCGCGTCGCCGATCGGGTACGACCACCGCTCCTCGCCGGTGCGCATGTCGAGGGCGCGCAGCCGGGCGTCCTGCCAGACGTAGGCGGTGCCCTCGTGCAGCGCCGGTCCGGCCTCGGGGGTCTCGAAGTCGGTCTGCGCGCCGGTCAGCTGCCACAGTCTGCGGCCGGTGGCCGCCTCCCACGCCTGGACGCCGCCGCCACGCGTGCCGGTGAGCACGTAGCCGCGCTCGGCCTGCAGCGAGTACACCCAGGCCTCGGCGGACAGCCGCCACAGGTCGGAGCCGTCGCGGGCGTCCAGGGCGAACAGGGTGGGACCGTCGGAGGCGTGGATGCGTCCGTCGGCGACCTTCATCGACCAGGCGACGTCGCGGGTCTTGAAGCGGCGGCGGCCGGTCTGCACGTCGAGGGCGTGCACCTCGAAGGAGGTGACGTAGACCAGGTCGTCGGCCACCTCGGGGGTGCCCCAGACGTCGTTGGACATCCGGAAGCGCCACGGCCGCCAGCCGCCCCGGCCGTCCGCCGGCTGCTCGTCGCCGGCCGGGGCGGGCTGCCCGACCTGCTGCTGGGGCACCGGCGCGGCGCCCTGCTGGGGCCGCGACCAGGAGGCGGCGAGACCGGCCTCCGGCAGCGGCGCGCGGGCGCCGGCCGCGGCGCGCACCTCGGCGACCACCGGGCCGGCACCGATCGGCACCCGGGCGCCCGGCAGCAGCACCGGTCCGAGGTCGGGCTGCGAGCCGGCCGGCGACGGGTGCGGGAGGGGGCCGCCGGGCCCGGGACCGTGGTGCGGCCGCACCGGCGGGGCCGGGTCGTGCGCGGGCCGCGGCGGCAGCTGCGGGCGGCCCTGGCCGGGCTGCGCGGGGAAGGTGGTGGTCCGGCCGCCGTTGCGGCGCTGCTCGATGAGGTGGACGGCACGCTCCGGCAGCCACGCGGAGGCGGTGCCGCTGTCGTCGGAGCCGGCCCCGAACAGGTGGGGGGCCAGCTGTGCCTGGAGGTCGGCCGGGCTGGGGCGGGCCGAGGCGTCCATCTTCATGCAGGCGTCGATCAGGGGCCGCAGCTCGTCGGGCAGCCCCTCCATGTCGGGCTCCTCACGCAGCAGCATGAAGACCGTCTCCACCGGGTTGGCGCCGTGGAACGGCGGGTGGCCGGTGGCGGCGAAGACCAGGGTGGAGCCCAGGGAGAAGACGTCGCTGGCGCCGGTGACGCTGCGGGAGTCCTTCGCCTGTTCCGGCGACATGTACGCGGGGGTGCCCACGGCCACGTTGGTCATGGTCAGCCGGGTGGAGGAGACCCCGGAGGCGATGCCGAAGTCGATGACCCGCGGACCGTCCTCGACCACCAGGACGTTGGACGGCTTGAGGTCACGGTGCACCAGACCGGCGCCGTGGATCGACTGCAGCGCCTCGGCGACGCCGGCGGCCAGCCAGCGGACCGCCTGCACGGGCAGCGGGCCGCACTCGTTCACGATCTCCTCGAGCGAGGGCGCCGGCACGTACGCGGTGGCCAGCCACGGCACCGCGGCGCGCGGATCGGCGTCGACGACGGCGGCCGTGTAGAAGCCGGAGACGGCGCGGGCCGCCTCCACCTCACGCGTGAAGCGGACGCGGAACAGCTGGTCCTCGGCGAGCTCCGTCCGCACGGTCTTGATCGCCACCCGGCGCCCGGAAGCCGAGCGCGCGAGATAGACCAGGCCCATGCCGCCGGCCCCCAGGCGTCCGAGCACCTCGAACGGACCGATCCGGCGCGGATCGGTCTGTGTCAGCTGATCCACCACTTGCCTGCCACCTCCCCGTGAGAGCCGCGTCGCCTTCGTGTGTACGCGACCCCGTGCAGCGTCTCACCACCGCACCGCCGTGGCGGCACGCACCCCGATTCTTCCCTGCCCGAGCGCCGCCGCGCGAACCCGGGGGCGAACCCGGCGTCGCTCGCCCCTGGGTACCGTGCACGGCGGCCCGGGTCCAGACCCCGGCCAGGACCCGTTCGGGGCCCCGGACCGCCCGCCACGGCCCTTCGCCGCCTTCCCGCTGCTCAGCGCCGTACCCGCCGCCCGTTCCGCCTCCTCCACCGTCCGACGCCGCGTCAGCTCTCCAGGAGGGCGAACGAGGCGTTCTGGTTGTCCGTCACCACCGCCACCGCGCCCCGGTCGGTGGTGAAGGGCTGCGCCTGCACCCTGCCGCCGAGGCGGTAGACCGCGCCGAGCGCGCCCTCCAGGTCGTCCACCGAGAAATGCACCAGGAAGTGCGACGGCATGACTTCCGGAAAAACGCCCGTCAGGGGGGCGATGCCGTCCCGCAGGCCGCCGAACACGCGCTGCCAGAACGGCCGGGCGCCCTCCGGGTCACGGGTGTGGAGCACCGCCCCGGCGAACCCGCCGCGGGCCGGAGGGCGCCGCCCGAAGCCCTCGTGCAGGGCCGGCTCCCAGAGCCCGAACACGGCCCCCTCGGGGCCGACCGCCAGCGCCTGCCGCCCCAGCCGACCCATCGGCGCGGGGGCGCTGATCATCTGGCCGCCCTCCTCGGTGATCCGCCGGGCCACCGCCGTCGCGTCGCGGGTGGCCAGGTAGGCCGTCCACACCGTCGGCATCCGGCCGTCCCGCTTGGGGAGCAACGAGGCCACCGGCTCGCCCTCACGGTGCGCCCAGGCGGCGCCGAGCGGTCCGCCCTCCACCCCGCGCGGGCCCACCGCGTCGAAACTCCACCCGAACAGTTCCCCGTAGAAACGCTTGCCCGCCTCCACGTCGGGAAGCGAGGCGTCCACCCAGCAGGGAACGCCTTCGGCGGCTTCGCCGCCCTCCGTATTCACGGATGCCCCATTTTCGGCCATGGCGTCAAGTTAGCGGTACGGGAACGGTCACGCAGAGCACGCGCACCCCATTTGCAGTCTGCCGAATAGCGCGCGAATCCCCCGTCGATAAGCTGACGACATGACAGGACACGTACGCACGGTCGACGGCCGCGTGGCTGGTCGGCGAGGGCAGGCGACGCGGCAGAAGCTGCTGGACTGCCTCGGAGAAATGCTCGGTTCCGCCCCCTACCGCGACGTCAAGGTGATCGACGTCGCCCGCCGGGCCGGCACCTCCCCCGCGACCTTCTACCAGTACTTCCCGGACGTCGAGAGCGCCGTCCTGGAGATCGCCGAGGACCTGGCGGCGGGCGGCGCGGGACTGGGCGGCCTGCTGGAGGGCCGGTCCTGGACGGGGCGCGCGGGATGGCGGACCGCCCAGGAACTGGTCGACGGGTTCATGGACTTCTGGCGGGCCAACGACGCGATCCTGCGGGTCGTCGACCTGGCCGCGGCCGAGGGGGACAAACGGTTCTCCAAGCTGCGTGTGCGCATCCTGGGGACCCTGCACAAGGGGTTGACGGAGGCGATCGACGGCCTGCGGTCCAAGGGCAAGGTCGACCAGGACGTGAGCCCGGCGGCGACGGCCGCCTCGCTGGTCGCCATGCTCTCCGCGGCGGCCTCCCACCAGAAGGGCGGGCACCAGGGCTGGGGCTACAAGGCCGCGGAACTCCGGCCGAGCCTGGCGCAGCTGGTGCACCTCGGGGTCACCGGGAAGAAGCCGACGCGGTAGTACGCCCCTGGGGTTCGCGTCCTGTCATCACGCGCGGTTTTCGGCGGCCTTCACAATTCACCCGTGAGCGTGACCGATTCGGAATCAATTCCGATCTTGAATGAGACCAATCGAGTGATGCCGTGCATAGGATTTCGGCATCATGCTCGAAAAGTCTGTCCCTCAGGACTCCCGGTCCCGCGCCCAGCACCCCGTCTACGTCATCGGCGGCGGACCCGGAGGCCTGGCAGCCGCCCAGGCGCTGCGGGCCCGCGGGATCCGCGCCGTGGTCCTGGAGAAGGCGCCCCGGGTGGGCGACTCCTGGCGCCGCCACTACGACCGGCTCCGGCTGCACACCACCCGCAGGCGGTCCTCGCTGCCCGGGCTGCCGATGCCGCGTTCCTTCGGCCGGTGGCCGGCCCGCGACGACGTGGTGCGCTACCTGGAGAAGTACGTCGAGCACCACGGTCTCGAGGTCGTCACCGGCGTCGAGGTGACCCGCCTGGAGCGGGCCGACGACGGTGACGGCGGCGGCGCCTGGGTGCTGCACGCCACCGGCGGGCGGCGGCTCACCGGCAGCGCCGTCGTCGTGGCGACCGGCTACAACCACACCCCGCGCGTCCCTGGCTGGCCCGGCCTCGACGACTTCGCCGGGGAGTTCCTGCACGCCTCCGACTACCGCTCCGGCACCGCCTTCGCCGGACGTGACGTGCTGGTCGTCGGCGTGGGCAACACCGGCGCGGAACTCGCCGTCGACCTCGTCGAGGGGGGCGCGTCGCGGGTGCGGCTGGCGGTGCGGACGGCGCCGCACATCGTCCGGCGCTCCACGGCGGGGTGGCCCGCGCAGAACACGGCGATCCTGGTGCGGCGGCTGCCGGTGCCGGTGGTGGACCGGCTGGCCCGCGCGATGGCGAGGATCAGCGTCCCCGACCTGTCCGCGCAGGGGCTGCCGCGTCCGGACACCGGCCTGTACTCCCGGGTGCGGCAGGGGGCGATCCCGGTGCAGGACGCCGGTCTGATCGACGCGGTCCGGCGGGGACGGGTGGAGGTCGTCGCCGCGGTCGACGGGTTCGACGGGGCGGAGGTCCTGCTGGCGGACGGGTCGCGGATCACGCCCGAGGCGGTGGTCGCGGCCACGGGGTACGACCGGGGGCTGGAGGGGCTGCTCGGGCACCTCGACGTGCTCGACGCGCGGGGACTTCCCGCGGCGCACGGTCCGCGGTCCCCGCGGAACGCGCCGGGACTCTTCTTCACGGGCTTCACCACGCCGATCAGCGGCACGCTCCGCGAACTCTCCCGCGACGCGGAACGCCTCGCCAGGGCCATCTCCCGCGCCGCCCGCTGACCTGCGGCCCCGGGACCTCAGAGGGCGCGGCGGCGGATGACGAGGACCATGAGGGCCGCGGCCGCGCACAGGGCGCCGGAGGCGTAGAAGACCACGTCGTAGGTGCCGAACACGTCCCGCGCCACCCCGCCGAGGAACGCGACCGCCGCCGCCCCGGCCTGGTGGGAGGCCAGGACCCAGCCGAAGACGATCGGCCCGTCCTCCCCGAAGTGCTCCCGGCAGAGCGCGATCGTCGGCGGCACCGTCGCCACCCAGTCCAGCCCGTAGAAGACGATGAAGAAGAGCATCGGCGGATGGACCGCCGGCGCCAGCAGCATCGGCAGGAACAGCAGCGAGACCCCGCGCAGCGCGTAGTACACGGCGAGCAGCCGACGGGAGTCGAACCGGTCCGTGAGCCAGCCGGAGGCGATGGTGCCGACCACGTCGAAGATCCCGATGACCGCCAGCAGCGAGGCCGCCGCAGTGACCGGCATGTGATGCGGGTGATCGTGCGCGGCGGGCACGAAGTGGGTCTGGATCAGTCCGTTCGTGGAGGCCCCGCAGATCGCGAAGGACCCGGCGAGCAGCCAGAACGTGCCGGTGCGCACCGCCCGCGACAGCACCGTCAGCGCACGCCGGGCCACCCCGGGGACCGGGGGCGGCGGCGGGGTCACCTCGGTGGCGCCGAGGAGCGGAAGCCCCACGTCGGCGGGGTGGTCCCGCATCAGCAGCCAGGCGAGCGGCACCACGGCCAGCGCCGCCAGCGCCACCGTGGCGGTGGCCGGCCGCCAGCCGTGGGCGACGACCAGCCAGGACAGCACCGGCAGGAACACCAGCTGCCCCGAGGCCCCGGCCGCCGTGAGGATGCCGGAGACCAGGCCGCGGCGCTCGGCGAACCACCGGTTGGTGACGGTGGCCGCGAACCCGGTGGCCAGCGCGCCGGTGCCCAGCCCCACGAACACGCCCCACAGCAGCAGGAGCTGCCACGCCTCCCGCATGACCACGCCCGCGCCGACGCCCACCGCGATCAGGCCGAGCGCGCCGGTCACCACCCGGCGGATGCCGAAGCGGTCCATCAGCGCGGCGGAGAACGGCGCGATCAGGCCGTTGAGCACGAGGTTGACGGAGACGGCCGCGCCGATGGTGCCGCGCGACCACCCGAAGTCCTCGGCGAGCGGGTCGGTGACCAGCCCCGGCAGGGTGCGGAAGGCCGCGGCGCCGATGATCGTCACGAAGGCGACCGCCACCACCAGCCAGGCGCGGTGCGGCATCCATGACTTCGGACCGTGCGGGCCCAGCGGGTCCTTCGTGCGCGGTGGCCGCGCCGGGAGGGCGGGGGCGGGGGCGGGTGAACCGAGTTCCGTCTGTGTCACCGGGACAGCATCCGTTCTCCGGCCCCTTGGGGACGAGTGGCCCGAGGGACACCGTTCGACAGGATCGGGCCACGCGGCCCTCGGCCCGGGCTACGCTCCCCGCATGACGGAGCAGGACGCAGGCGGGACACAGCAGGGCCCGGGGCCGGACCGCGGGCCGCACCGGGTGGCGGTGCTGGTGCGGGACGGGCTGATCCCCTTCGAGCTGGGCATACCGCACCGCCTCTTCGGCCGGGCCCGGAGCGCGGACGGCCGCCCGCTGTACGAGGTGACGACCTGCTCGGCGGGTCCGCCCGGCGAGGTCCGCACCGACGCCGACTTCGCGGTGCGGGTCGAGCACGGTCCGGAGGCGCTGGCCCGGGCGGACACCGTGGTGGTGCCGGCGTCCCACGAGCGGGGCGTGCTGCACGAGCGGGGCGTGCTCACCGACGAGCTGGCGGCCGCGTTCGCCGTGATCCGCCCCGGCACCCGGCTGGTGTCCATCTGCACGGGCGCCTACGTGCTGGGCGCGGCCGGCGTGCTGGACGGCCGCCCGGCCACCACCCACTGGGCGAGCACCGAGCACTTCCAGCGGCTCTTCCCGCAGGTCAGGGTGGACCCCGACGTCCTGTTCGTCGACGACGGCGACGTGCTGACCTCGGCGGGAGTGGCCGCGGGCATCGACCTCTGCCTGCACCTGGTGCGCCGGGACCACGGGGCGGCGGTGGCCGCGGAGGTCGCCCGGGTCACGGTGGTACCGCCGCACCGCGACGGCGGGCAGGCGCAGTACGTACGGCGTCCGGTGCCGGAGGCACGGGCGGCGGGCACGGCGCGGGCCCGGGCCTGGGCGCTCGAGCGGCTGCACGAGCCGGTCCGGCTGCGTGACCTGGCGGAACGCGAAGCGCTGTCGGTGCGGACCTTCACCCGGCGGTTCCGCGAGGAGACCGGGGTGAGCCCCGGGGAGTGGCTGACCCTGCAACGGGTGGAGCGGGCGCGGCACCTGCTGGAGACCACCGACCTGCCGGTGGAACGCATCGCCCGCGACGCGGGGTTCGGCAGCGTGCAGTCCCTGCGTCAGCACGTCCGCGCCGTCCTCGGCGTGGCCCCGACGACCTACCGCCGCACGTTCCACGAGACCCGCTGAACGTTGTCCACACCCTGTGGACAATTTTTCGCGCCCCTCGTTCAGCGGTACCGGGGGGAGGAAGGGAGGTAAGGAGAAGGGGAGAACCGGGAAGGCAGCGCGCTCAGGCCGGCGCGCCGCACGTGCGCGAGGAACGGCCCGGAACACCGCGGGCCATCAGCCGCTCACGCCCGGCCGGGCGCCGCCAGGGGAAGACCCCGGGGCCGGAACGGAGCACCGCGGGCCAGTCACGCCTCGGATCGCGGCCGGGGGAAGCGCCGCGGGTCAGGCGCGCCTCACGTCCGGCACGGCTCGGGTCCGGTGCGCCACAGGTTCGGCACGCCGCAGGTCGGCACGCCTCAGGGCCGAAGGAACGCCGCGCGTCCAGGCCCCGCGTTCAGGCCGTACGCACGGACCGCCCGCTCGACCCGCGCGGTCAGACCGCCTCGTAGGCCAGGCCCCCGCACGCCGCGACGCCCGTGCCGTACGCGACCGTCGCCGCGCCGCCCGTGCCGGACTGTGCGCCGCGGTCGAGTTCGCACCAGATCCGCTTGCCGGCGCCCTCACGGGTCCAGCCCCAGCGGTCGGCCAGGCCGTCGACCAGCGCGAGGCCGCGGCCGCCCGTCTCGTCCTCGTCGGAACATCGCGGCACCGGCGCCCGGCAGTCCGCGTCGGCGACCTCCAGGCGGACCGGCGGCATCGCACCGGCCGGGGCCTCGCCCGGGTCCTCGGCCGGCAGCACCAGCCGCAGCACCGCGGGACACCCCGTGTGCACCACCGCGTTGGTCACCAGCTCGGACACGAGCAGGATCACCGTCTCGGCCAGCGACTCGTCGGCGTCCATGCCGGACCCCGCGAGCCGCGACCGGGCCCATCTCCGGGCTCTCCCCACTTCCGCGGGGTCGGGCCGGATCTCCAACTGCACTTGAAGCACCTGCACCGCTCACACCATCCGAACCGGCGGACACGACACGGAGTCACGGTCCGTGACTCCCTTGAAGCACAGCATGGTTGACACTGAGTCACGCCAACAAGCGCTTCGGGCATATTCCAGCGCGAAGGAGTACCCGTGCGGCATACTGTGCGACGACTCCCGCCGTGCGATGCATCCTCGCGCTAGGGCCGTTGGGCCCTGGCATCCGTCGCATTTCACCCAAGGTACCCGAGGGCGGACCGACATCGGGCGGCGGACGGATCCGGTCCCGCGCCCGGACGCGTCAACTCTCCGTGACCGCGCGGCCGCGACGGTGCGTGACGTGCGCCTCCTGATCACGCACGGGTGAACCCCGGTCGTGAGGCGGCTGTCAACTGGTCGGCGCATCGGGCGTGTTGCGTGCTCGCGTGTCCGGGTCCCGGCCCGGCTCACGCCGACATCGGGCGGATGTCGTCGTCCAGCGCCGCGTCCGCGTCGGGGAAGACCTCGAAGAGCCGCCGCACCCCGAGCGCGCCCAGCACCCGGTTCACGTGCGACCCGTCCTCCGCGCCCGCGGCCGGGAGCACCAGCCGCAGCCGGCCGCCGCAGGATCGCAGGAGCCGCCGGGCGGCGATCAGCACGCCGACGCCGCTGGAGTCGCAGAAGAAGACGCCGGAGAGGTCGACGACCACGCTGCGGTGACCCCCGGCCACCGCGTCGTGCACCCGACGGCGCAGTTCGGGCGAGGTCATCAGGTCCATCTCGCCGGACACCCGGAGCACGACCCATCCGTCGTGCTCGGTGCCGGTCACCGTGAACGCCACATCATGCCCCTTACTCGCCGGAGGCGGTCCTGTGGCAGCGCCCCTGCCCCCGCCACACCTCCATGAAACCCAGGGCCGGACCGGGAGAACCAGACATCGACCAGCCACTTTCAGGCTTATTCGACCTCATTCGATCGAAAATTCTCACACATCGATCAATTGCGATCGCCGTAGGGGGACAAGACGCACACCTGGTGCCACCGGAGCCCGCGCCGCGCGACCCTTATCACGTAGCAGCGCCTCCGGGGCGTGCGTTTGCGGGAAAGAGCCGTGCGCGGCACCGGGTGCCTACTACATTCGTCAGGGAGGACCCCGCGGAGCGGGGCGGAAGCGACGGGGCACGGGGGCAACCGGAGGGAGGGGACTGTGGCGGTCGCCACGGACGGACCGGTCCGCGCGGAGCGCAGGATGCAGCAACGGCTCGAGCGCGGGGAGGCCGCGGCGCTCAGCGAGCTCTACGACCGGTACGCCTCCCTGGTCCACGGACTGGCCAACCGGGTGCTCGACGACGAGCGGGCCGCCGACGCGGTGACCCGCGAGGTCTTCGCCCAGGTCTGGGAGAACCCCTCCGCCTTCGACCCGGGCCGGGGCCCGGTGCGCACCTGGCTCTCCGAGCTGACCCGCGACCTTGCGGTGCGCCGGCTGCACGCGCGGGGAGCCGCCGAACTGCGGCGTGACGGAGCGGACCCGGAGGATCCCGAGGCGCGCGAGGAGCTCCAGGAGAAGGTCCGCGAGGCGGCCGTCGCCGCCCGCGCCGACTACATCGTGACGTCGATGCCCGCCTCGCTGCGGGCCGCGCTGAACCTCGCCTACCACCACCGCCGGGACTACCGGGGAGCCGCCGCCGACCTCGGCGTCACCGAGGTGGAGATCCGCCGCCGGATGCGTCTGGGCCTCCAGCTGCTGTCCACCGCGCACGCGGTCGCCCCGCCGGAGCCGTTGCCGGAGTCCCTGCCGGACGCCGGTCGCGGCCCGGGAGGCGCGGCGTGAACCGGGACGCGGAGGCGTACGACGGGCAGCCGCACGGCGAGCGGCCCTGGTCGCAGGACGCGGCCGCCCCGGGGCGCGGGCCCGGGCGGCGCCCCGCCGGAGGCGCCGGCTCGCACCGGAGCCACGGGGGACGGCTGCCGTCGGCGGCCGGTTCCGCGGAGCCCTCACGCAGTCCGGGGACGCGCGAGAAGCGCCCGCCGGCGGTGCCCGCCACGCACGCGGAGCTGAAGGCCATGCTGGGCGCCTGGGCTCTCGCGGTCTGCACGCCCGCCGAGACGGCCGCGGTGGACGCCCACCTCGCGGTGTGCCGCCGCTGCTCCGACGAGGCCCGGTCGCTGCGTGACGCGGTGCCGTTGCTGCAGCGCCCGGAGAGCCTGGACCTGGACCCGCTGCTGCGGACCCGGGTGCTGGACGCCTGCCTCGACCGGCGCCCGCCGCGCATCCCGGTCCCGGAGTGGGCGACGCCCTACGACGCGGAGACCGCCCGGCTGGACGCGCTGCTCCAGGACATCGACGAGGCGGAATGGCACGCCCCGGTCCGGCTGCGCTGGATCGAGGAGGACGAGGAGCGCCACCACCGCTCCACCGTCGCCAAGGTGATCGCCCACCTGATGGCGGTGGACGGGCTGGTCGCCGTCGCCCTGGGCCTCGCCGACCCGCTGGCCTCACTGCCGGGCCCCGCCCCGGCCGGCGGCACCGGAACCCCGACCTCCCGCACCCGCGCCTACTGGGCGGCGCTGAACCGTCCGCCCACCCGCGAGGTACGTGACCCCTGGCGGGCGCAGAGCCACGACCTGGTGCGGACCTCCTCGTTCACCGGCGGCACCACGGGCGGCCTGCCGGTGGCGTACGGGCCGTGCGAGATCCCGCTGCGGGACGCCATGCTGGAGCGGGCCTTCGCCTGCTGGGTGCACGGCGGCGACATCGCGGACGCGGTGAACTACCCCTACCGGCCGCCGGCGCCGCGTCATCTGCACGCCCTGCTCGACCTGGCGGCCCGCCGGCTGCCGGACGCGCTGGCCACCAGGCGCCGGGCCGGCCGGGCCGCGCAGCCCTCCCCCGGCGCACGCCATCTGGTCTCCGCGGGCCGTCCGGGGCGCAGCCTGATGCTGGAGATCGAGGGCCGTGGCGGCGGCGAGTGGCTGATCCCGCTGGACTCCCCCGCCGCGCTGCCCTCGGAGCACCACGTCGTCGCCCATGTGGTGCTGGACGACGAGGAGTTCGCGCAGGTGGTGGCCGGCCACACAAGGCCGCGGGACGCGGCGGCGGGCCAGAGCGGCGACCGGGCCGCCGTCGAGGACGTGCTCTACGCGGCGGCCTCGCTCAGCCGGCTCTGAGGCTCAGGACCGAGGCTCAGGACCGAGGCTCAGGAGAAGACCACCGTGCGGCGGCCGTTGAGCAGCACCCGCCGCTCGGCGTGCCACTTCACGGCACGGGCCAGCGCCTGGCACTCGACGTCACGGCCGACCGCGACCAGCTGATCGGGCGTCAGGTCGTGGCCGACCCGCTCGACCTCCTGCTCGATGATCGGGCCCTCGTCGAGGTCCGCGGTCACGTAGTGCGCGGTGGCGCCGATCAGCTTGACGCCGCGGGTGTGCGCCTGGTGGTACGGCTTGGCGCCCTTGAAGCTCGGCAGGAAGGAGTGGTGGATGTTGATGATCCGCCCGCTGAGCTGCTTGCACAGGTCGTCGGAGAGCACCTGCATGTAACGGGCCAGGACGACGAGTTCGACGCCCTCCTCGCGGACGATCTCCAGCAGGCGGGCCTCGGACTGCTCCTTGGTGTCCCGGGTTACCGGGATGTGGTGGAACGGCACGTCGTACGAGCCCACCAGCTCGGCGAAGTCGGTGTGGTTGGACACCACCGCGACGACGTCCACCGGGAGCGCGCCGGTGGAGGCGCGGAAGAGCAGGTCGTTCAGGCAGTGGCCGAAGCGGCTCACCATCAGCAGCACGCGCATCTTCTCGCCGGCCTGGCCGATCTGCCATTCCATGTGGAACGAGTCGCCGATCGCCGCGAAACTGGCGCGGAGCTTGTCCAGGCTGACCGGGGCGGGGGCCGAGAAGTGCACCCGCATGAAGAACAGTCCCGTGTCGTGGTCGCCGAACTGCTGGCTGTCCTCGATGTTGCAGCCGGTCATGAAGAGGTAGCTCGACACGGCGTGGACGATGCCCTGCTTGTCCGGGCAGGCGAGGGTGAGGACGTACTGCTCGACAGGCGCGGCGGCGGACTGTTCACTCATGCCCGTCAGGGTCGCACATCGCCGCCCGCCACCGCCGCCCTTGTCCTACATCCGGGACACCCCGTCGCCGGGGTCAGGCGGTGCGGGTGAGGATGCGCAGCACCTCGAGGGACTGGGGCGGGGTGTCGGGGTCGTCGCCGTCCCCGACGGCCATCCGCACGTGCGCGTCCCGGGCCGCGCGGACCGCCTCCGGCCACCCGGCGTGCGCCATGTACGCCGACACCGGCGCGTCCGGCCCCACCTGGTGCATGATCCGCAGCACCCGCAGCACGGCCGTGTCGACCAGCGCCGCCTCCTGCGAGTCCCGGAAGATCGTGCCGACGTACTTCTCGGCGGACCAGTTGTCCAGCCAGGTGTCCTCGACCAGGCGGTAGACGGCGTCCGTGACGTCGCCGTACCCGTCGGCCCCGGCCAGCCAGACGTCGCGCTGGAAGTCCGGGTCGGAGAGCATGTGCAGCGCCGAGCGGACGTTCCCGCGCCAGCGCCACCACGGCATGTCGTTGAGGGGCATGACGCCCATGGTGGAGGAGCGACGCCCGTGGCGGGAAGAGTTCACCGAAGTCTGCACGACATCCGATCGTACGTTCCGCCCGCGGCCGCGGGCCCCGGGGGCGCCCCCCGGGAGGCCGTCACGGCAGCGGGCCCGGGGGTGTCGCCGCAGGTCAGAGCTGGATCGGACGCCGCTCCGTGAGCTTCCACTCCTTGGCGATCGGGTTCCACAGGTCGGACGCCTTCTGCTTCTCCGCCGTGGCGGTCCCGCTCTGCTCGACGGCGGCGCCGGTCTCCGGGGTGTTGCGGGCGTGGCCGTGCTTGCAGAACTTGCCGCGGTCGCCGGCCACCTGGTCGGCCCAGTTCGCGTAGTGCTCGTCGGCGGACTTCGAGGCCTGCCAGGCCTTGGTGAGCGCCTGGGTCAGCGCGGCGTGCTGCGGGAGCTGGTCGACCTGGATCTCGTTGAGGCGGGTGACCAGGTCGGCGCGCTGCTGGGCGGCGCCGCGCAGCGCCTGGGCGGCCTCGCCCAGCTTCTCGCAGCGGCGGACGTTCTCGACGGCGCCGACCACCGCGGAGCGGCTGTTGCCGCTGTCGGCGAGCAGCTTGTCCAGGGCGACGGCCTGCTCGCGCGCCTTGTTCTCCTCCTTCTCCTCCCCGCCGGAGTCCTCCTCCTGCGAGGCGGAGGGCGTCGGGGAGTCCGCCGCGGCCGAGCCCTTGCCGGAGTCGTCGGCGCCGTCCATCAGCGAGCCGATGCCGATGCCCAGCACCACGATGCCGACGCCGGCCGCCGCCAGCAGCGGGATCCGGCCGCCGCGCCGGACGGGGGCGGCCGGGGCGGGGTGCGGGTCGTAGCCGCCGGGGGCGGGCTGACCGTAGTCGGGACCCGGCGCGTGGGAGCGGAAGAGGTTGTCGAACTCGGCGGGCGGCGGCCGGTTCTCGTCGGCGCCGTAGCCGCCGCCGGGGACGGGCGGGAGGTACTGGGTGGCCTCTCCGTCGCCGCCGCCGGGGGACTGCGCCTGGGGCCCGGGGATCCGGCGCAGCATCTGGGTGTCGCGGTCCATGCCCTGCTGCGGGGAATGCTGCGGGGGGTGCTGGGCGGAGTGCTGCTGAGGGTGCTGCCCGGGGTTCTGCGGTCCGTCCGCGGACTGCGGCGGGACCGGCGGGAGGTACTGGGTGGCGGCCTGGTCGCCGGCCGGCACCGGGGGGATGAACTGGGTGGCGGCCGAGTCGCCGGGCGCCGCGGGTATGGGCTGTATGAACTGGGTGGCGGCCTCGTCGGCGAAGCCGCCGGCCCCGGCCTGGCCGGGAAGCCCCTGGTGACCCGGCTGCCCCGGGTGCCCCTGTCCGCCGTGCGACGCGGACGGACCCGTCGGCCCGGACGGTCCCGGGGGCACCGGCGGGAGGTACTGGGTGGCCTCGCCGTGACCGCTGCCCGCCGGGGTCTCGGGGGGCAGCGGGCCGGGTCCGGGCGCGCCGGTCCACAGCTGCGGTGCGGAGTCCCAGGGGCCGTGGGCACCGTGGCCGTGGGCGCCGTCGCCCTGGGTCCCGGCGCCGTGGGCTCCGTCGCCGTAGGTCCCGGCGCCCTGCCAGTTCTCCTCGGGCTGCGCCTGTCGCGGGTACGGCGGCCGGTCCGGCTGGTCCGGCGTCCACGGACCGCCGTGTCCACTCTGCGTCACCGGGGCTCCTACATCGAGGCTTGCGGAATTGTCGGCTCACGCTACCCGCTCGTCCGCCGTGCCCTCCACCCAACCTCCCACCGCACCCTGTGAGCAGCGCAGTTGGAGCCCGGCGCCGCCCGCCGGGCGCGGCCGCGCGCCCTCCCTCACGCCACGGCCAGGCGCTCCGTGAAGGCGCGGACCGGGGCCTCGGAGCGGTACGGCTCCAGGCGGTGCCGGAAGTCGTCCAGGTACTCGGCGCCCCGGTTGGAGCGCAGCGAGCCGAGGATTCCCGCGGCGTCCAGCGCGGTCGCGCAGGCCTGTTCCAGCTCCCGCCGCTGAAGCTGGGCCGTGGCGAGCAGCACGTGGCCGATGGCCCGGCGGCGTGCCCTGGTCGCGGGGTGGCCGTCCAGCGACCGGCGGGCGTAGCGCTCGGCCTGCTCGGCCTGCCCGAGGTCCCGGTGGCAGTGGGCCAGCTCGTCGGCGAGGTAGGCCTCGTCGAAGTGGCTGATCCACACCGGGTCGTCGCCGGCCTCGGTCGCGCCGGCCGCGGCCTCCATGGCGTCCAGCGCCCTGCCGCAGGCCACCTCGGCCGCCGTCGCGTCGCCCAGCACCGCGTGTCCCCGCGCCTCGGCGGCGTGGAACATCGCCTGGGCGCGCGGGGTGACCCGGCCGCGCGCGCCCTCCTGGGCCGCGCGGGCCAGCTGGGCGATCTCCCGCGGGTTGCCGAGCTGCGCCGCCAGGTGGCTCATGGAGGCCGCGAGCACGTAGCCGCCGTAGCCGCGGTCGCCCGCCGCCTGGGCCAGGCGCAGCGCCTGGATGTAGTAGCGCTGGGCGAGGGCGGGCTGCCCGGTGTCCACCGCCATGTAGCCGGCCAGTTCGGTGAGGCGGGCGACGGCGGCGAACAGCTCGCGCCCCACCGACTCCTTGTAGGAACCGGAGAGCAGTCCGGAGACCACGCTGTTGAGGTAGTGGACCAGGACCGGGCGGACGTGACCGCTGCCGAAGCGGTGGTCCAGGTCGACCAGGGCCTGCGTCATCGCCTTGACCGCGTCCACGTCGGAGGGGCCGACCCGGGGGCCGACCGCGCGGGCGACCTGCGGGTCCGGGGCGGAGATCAGCCAGTCGCGGCTGGGCTCCACCAGGGCCGAGGCGGCCACCGAGGTGCCGGCCAGGAAGTCCCGCCGCCCCACGTCGCTGCGCCACAGCTCGCTGACCTGCTCGACCGCGCCGGCCACGGTGGGGGCGAACTGCAGGCCGACGCCGGTGGCGAGGTTCTTGCCGTTGGCCATGCCGATCTCGTCGATGGTGACGGCGCGCCCGAGCTTGCGGCCGAGCGCCTCGGCGATGACGGCGGGGGCGCGCCCCCGGGGCTGCTGTCCGCGGAGCCAGCGGGCCACCGAGGTCTTGTCGTAGCGCAGGTCGAGACCGTGTTCCGCGCCGCACAGGTTGACCCGGCGGGCCAGCCCGGCGTTGGAGCAGCCCGCCTCCTGGATGAGTGCCTGCAGCCGTTCGTTGGGCTGCCGTGCGACGAGTGGCCTGGCGGCCATGAGTACCCCCTGTTGCTGCCGTTGGTGCCCTGGGTTGGTGCCTGGTGTGTCCCGCGATCACGCGGGTCCTGGCCGGTGCGCCCGGCCGGGACCCCCAGTGGCTACCCAGCGCCCGCTCGCCCGCCGCCCGCGCGCCCCCTCGAATGCACCTGTGCGCCCCGCGCTCCCTGGCGCGGCCGTTCCCCTTCCGCGTGTCCGGCGTAACCCGGACGTATGAAAGGAGTTGAGTCGTTCGTGGAAAATACGATCTCCGGCACCGAAGTCACCCCTATCCCCCAGCAGCGCGGTGAGGCAGGCCCGCAGGGCTCCGACGACGCCCGCACACCGGTCTCCTCCGCGCTCGAGGCCGCCGTGCGCTACGCCGAGCAGTGGCAGTGGCAGGTCTTCCCCGGGGTGTCGCTGGAGACGACGGCGGGTGTGGTGCGCTGCTCCTGCGGCGACGCGGCCTGCCCGCTGCCGGGGGCGCACCCGGAGGGGCCGGACTGGGCGAACCAGGCCACGCTCAGCGGGGCGGTCGCCCGGCGGATGTGGAGCCGGCGGCCCGACGCCGCGGTGCTGCTGCCGACGGGGCACGGGTTCGACGTGGTGGACGTCCCGGAGACGGCCGGGTTCCTCGCGCTGGCCCGGCTGGACCGGCTGGGCACGGAGGGCGCGGCGGGCCCGGTGCTGCTGTCGCCGGACCGCCGGATGCGGTTCCTGGTGGGTCCGGGAGCGGTGGCGCGGGTGCCGCGCGCGGTCCGGGCGCTGGGGTGGGCCCCCGAGGCCCTGGACCTCACGGTCACCGGCGCGGGGGGATGGATCCCGGCGCCGCCGACGCGCTACGGGGCGCGGGGTCCGGTCCAGTGGGTCCGGACGCCGGCCGGCCGCCGCCTACCCGACGCGACCGTGCTGGTCCCGGCCCTCGCCTACGCCTGCACCCGCTGACGCTGACGCTCCCCCGGAGCCGGCGGCGGTTCCGCCTCCGGACGGCGACGAACCGGACCTCCGGACGGCGGCGGAACCGCCCGGAGGTCCGGTTCGTCGCTGTGGAGGGGGAGCCGCGCGGCCGTGGGGGCCATAGGGTCGGTTCCGTGCCCGGTACCGGCCCAGCGGAGGGATGAGATGACTGCCGCCGTACGCGTGGAAAGCCTCTGGAAACGTTTCGGCGACCACGTCGCCGTCGGCGGGATCGACCTGGAGCTGCCCGCCGGGCGGTTCGTCGGCCTGGTCGGACCCAACGGCGCCGGCAAGACCACCACCCTCTCGATGATCACCGGTCTGCTCCGGCCCGACCAGGGCAGGGTGGAGGTCGTCGGGCACGACGTGTGGCGCGACCCCGCCGCGGTGAAGGCGCGGATCGGCGTCCTCCCCGAGGGACTGCGGCTCTTCGAGCGGCTCTCGGGGAGCGAGCTCCTCTCCTACGCGGGCCGCCTGCGGGGTCTGCCCGGCGAGGAGACCGACAAGCGGGCGTCCCAGCTGATCGAGGTCCTCGACCTCTCCGCCGCCCGCGACAAGCTGGTCGTCGACTACTCCACCGGCATGCGCAAGAAGATCGGTCTCGCCTCGGCGCTGCTGCACAACCCCGAGGTGCTCTTCCTCGACGAGCCGTTCGAGGGCGTCGACCCGGTCTCCGCGCAGACCATCCGCACGGTGCTGGAGCGGTACACCGCCTCCGGCGCGACGGTGGTGTTCTCCTCCCACGTGATGGAACTGGTGGAGTCCCTCTGCGACTGGGTGGCGGTGCTGGCCGCCGGCCGGATCCGCGCCGCGGGCACGCTGGCGGAGGTGCGCGGGGACGCCGCCTCGCTCCAGCAGGCCTTCCTCGAGCTGGTCGGCGCGGGCGACCGGGCCGCGGGCAGCAGCCTGGACTGGCTGGGCGGCGCGCGATGACGGAGCGGAACCCTTCCCCGGACGCCACGGGCACCCCGGGCGCCGCCCCGGACACCGCGGCAACGCCCGAGGCCCCGGCCACCCGCGACGCCCCGGACACGCCCGAGGTCCCGGCCACTCCGGCCCCGGACGCCCAGGCGGCCTCGGACACCCCGGCCGACCCGGCGGCCCCGGACACCCCCGCGGGCCCGTCCGCGGGCGACGCCCCGGCCACGCCCGACGCCCCGGACACCGCGGCCACCCTGGCGGGCCCGGCCGACCCCGCGACCCCGCACACCCCCGCGGCCCCGGCCGGGGCGGGGGCTTCGGCTGCCGGTGGGCGGGGGGACGCGCTCACCGGGGTGATGGTCCGGCTGAAGCTGTCGATCGTGCGCAACGGTCTGCGGCAGTCCGGCGGCCGGCGCGCGGCGTACATCGCCTCCGCGGTCGTGGTGCTGCTGCTGGCCGCGTTCCTGCTGCTCGGGCTGCTCCTGCTGCGCGGCCACCCGCACGCCGCCTCCGTGGTGGTGCCGCTGACCGCCGTGCTGGCGCTGGGCTGGGCGGTGATGCCGCTCTTCTCCTCCAGCGGCGACGAGACCCTGGACGCGACCCGGCTGGTCCTGCTGCCGCTGCGGCCCCGCCCGCTGGTGCGGGCGCTGCTGGCCGCCTCGCTGGTGGGCATCGGCCCGCTGTTCACGCTCTGCCTGCTGACCGGTTCCGCGATCGCCGTGGCGCGCGGCGTGGCCGGCGCGGCGACCGCGGTGGTCGCGGTGGCGTTGGCGCTGCTGACCTGCGTGGCGCTGGCCCGGGCCGTGGTCACCGCGAACACCCGGCTGCTCTCCAGCCGCCGCGGCCGCGACCTCGCCGTGGTCAGCGGCCTGGTCGTGGCGATCGGGGCGCAGGCCGTCAACTTTGGCGTGCAGCGGCTCGGCGCGTCCGGGCTGGCCCAGCTCGACCCGTTCGCCGAGGTGCTCCGCTGGGTCCCGCCCGCCTCCGCGATCGGCGCCGTCGACGCCGCGAGCGACGGCGCGTGGGGCACGGCCGCCGTCCAACTCGGCCTCACCGCAGTGGCGTTGACGCTTGCGCTGCGCTGGTGGTCGGCGACGCTGACCCGGCTGATGACCGCGCCCGACTCCTCCACCCTGCAGGCCGCCGAACCGGCCGCGGCCCGCGCGGGGCGCCCCCCGGGCGGCCCGGTGGTCGCCCGGCTGCTGCCGCACGGGCGGGTCCGCACCGTGATGGAGCGCAGCCTGCGCTACGCCTGGCGCGACCCCAAGACCCGGGCCGCGCTGGTGGTCTCGCTCGCGGTCGGGCTGATCGTGCCGCTCTTCAACGCGCTGCAGGGCTCGGGGTCGGTGTACTTCGCCTGCTTCGCCGCCGGGATGCTCGGCTCGATGATGTACAACCAGTTCGGCCAGGACTACTCGGGCTTCTGGATGGTCGCGATGACCATCTCCTCCCCCCGGGACGCGCTGCGCGAGCTGTGGGGCCGGGCCCTGGCCCTGGTCTCGTACGCGGTGCCCTACTCGGTGCTGGTGTGCGTGGCGACGGTGGCGGTGCTCGGCGAGTGGGGCAAGCTCCCCGAGGCCCTGGGCCTGTCGCTGGCGCTGCTCGGCGCGATGACGGCGACCGGCGCGTGGGCCTCCGTGCGCCACCCCTACTCCATCCCGCCGGAGGGCAACCGGAACGTGGCCCCCGGCCAGGTCGGGCTGGTGTGGATGGCGATCTTCGGCGGCATGGCGGCCGCGGCGGTCCTCTCCGCGCCGGTGATCGCGCTGACCGTCTGGCTGCACCTGGCGGGCCACGCCGCCGCGTGGAGCTGGCTGCTCCTGCCGGTGGGCACGGCCTACGGCGCCCTGCTGGCCGTGACCGGCCTGCGCCTGGCCGCGCCCCGGGCGGCCGTCCGTCTCCCGGAGATCCTGGCCGCCGTCAGCAAGGGCTGAGCCCGGGAGCCACCGGCAGCCGGAGAGCTCAGGGAGTGAGGACTCCCTGGAGGAAGCGGGTCAGCAGGTCCTGCCAGGCATCGGGCTGGTCGTGGTGGAGGAGGTGGCCGGCGTCCGGGATCTCCGCGTACTCGCCGCGCGGCAGGACGCGGACCATCTCGTGGGCCTCGGCCCGGCCCAGCTGGCCGTCCACGCCGCGCACCACCAGGGCGGGGCACGGCACCTGGGCGAGCTCCTCCCAGTGGGCGTCGAAGGCCCAGCCGCGGCGGGCGAGCCGCATCTGGTCGGGGTCGAAGACGGGGCGCCAGCCGTCCGGCGCGTGGGTCATCACCTCGGCGAAGTAGCCGGCCCGGGCCTCACTGGGCCGCTCCACCCACGGATCACGGGAGAACCACTTCCGGACCTCCCCCAGCGTGGCGAAGGGCGTGGGCCAGGCCGCCAGCCAGTCCTCCCACTCCCGCTGCATCGCCGCCCCGACGGCCGCCGCGCGCATCTCCGCCAGCACCAGCCCGCGCACCAGGTCGGGCCGGGCGACGGCGAGCCGCCAGCCGATCATCGCCCCCATGCCGTGCCCCACCACCACGGCGGGCCCCAGCCCCAGCTGCTCCAGGGCCGCCTCGGCGTCGGCGACGAAGGCCTCGGGCGTCAGCCCGGCCGGCCCCTCCGGATGGTCGCTGAGCCCGTGACCGCGCTGGTCGAGCGCGACGGCGCGGCACCTGCCGGACAGGCCGCGGGCGGTCTGCGCCCAGTGCGAGGCCCGGCCCAGCAGCCCGTGCAGTAACAGGACTCCCGGCCCCTGCGACGGCTCCTCCTCCGGCTCCCCGCGCGGCCCGGGCCCGGACACGGCGCCCGGGGCCGCCACGGGCGCCGCACCCGAGGGAGGACCGTCCGGCCGCCCCTGCGAGCCCGCCTGCCCGGCCGGCTTGGGGGGCTCGGCGAACTCCCAGGCGGCCAGGCGCAGGCCACCCGCTCCGGTCAGGTCGATCCGCCGTGCCATCCGTGCCCCCTCAATGCGCGCCCTGTCGCGCGCCCATCCTGACGCCTGTCTGCCCGGTTGTGCGCTGCTTTGCGCCATCTCCCGCAGGCTATCGAATCTGTATTCGAGTACGCGGGTTCATATCGCCGACACCCCTCGTTCGAGTGACCACGGCCGGGGATTGACCGTCGTCGACGCGGGGAGATCCTGAGCGGGAGGCGGACCACTCGGGGAAAAGCGGTCCGCGGGGACGACCGACCTCGGGAGCTCGGGGCTCCAGGTCGGCACAGGGGAGGGCGGGCCCCGGCACGGCCGACGCCGCACCGGGGCCCTGTTGCGTGGGTCGCCCCTCGGGGCGGGGTCCTCGGGTCATATGCCTCGCCCACCACACTGCCGCACGGTGAGCCACCTTGAAAAGGCGGGCGGCGTGAAAGACGGCGCGCGACACGGGCGTCACGACGTCCGCGCGGGAGCGCACGACGCCCGCGAGCGGCCACGGAGGCGATTTCGGAAGCGGCTGCGGGCGCCCGCCGCGGCGCGCGCCTCGGGGAGTACGGCTAGGGCTTGGCCACGAAGACGTGCGAGGCGACCTCGCCGTCCAGCTCGGCGGCCTCGCCGCCGCTGCCCACCAGCAGACCGGAGGGGGACTCGGTCACGCTGACCACCGAACCGGGCTGCACGCCCGCCCGGCGCAGCGCGTACATCAGCTGCGCGTCCGTCTGGATGGGCTCGCCGATGCGGCGCACGACGACCGTCTTGCCCTCGTGGCCGGGCTCCAGCTCGGCCAGCGACACCATGCCCTCGTCGAGGAACGGGTCCGCCGTGGCCTCCTGCCCGAGCTCCTCGAGGCCGGGGATGGGGTTGCCGTAGGGCGACTCGGTCGGGTGGCGGAGCAGCTCGAGGACACGCCGCTCGACGGCCTCGCTCATCACGTGCTCCCAGCGGCAGGCCTCGGCGTGCACCTGCTCCCACTCCAGGCCGATGACGTCCACCAGCAGGCACTCGGCCAGCCGGTGCTTGCGCATCACCCGCGTCGCCAGCCGGCGGCCCTCCTCGGTCAGCTCCAGGTGACGGTCGCTGGCCACGGAGAGCAGGCCGTCCCGCTCCATCCGCGCCACCGTCTGGCTGACCGTCGGACCGCTCTGGTCGAGCCGTTCCGCGATTCGGGCGCGCATGGGGACCACACCTTCCTCCTCGAGCTCGAGGATGGTGCGGAGATACATCTCCGTGGTGTCGATCAGTCCGGACATACGTGCCCCTCGCAATACATCTGCCGATAAGCCGCGCGCAGCCTCGGCGGTCAGGCCTGCCCGGTTGCTCCGGGCGGCGCGCCGACTCCGCATCCAATTCTTACGCATGCGGCCGACAACCGTGCCCTGCCGGGGGAATCGAAACAGTCCGGTTCGGCTCCCTACTGCCCCTCGGTGAACGGCCGATGCCACCCGTTGACACCGTTGTGGTCCAGACCTCACGGTGATCATCGACACACAGGAGGGAGCCTGCCGGTGAGCGGACACGCGGACGATCTGGTCGGCCGGTACTTCGACGCGGCGGAACGGCTGCTGCGGCGGGTCCGGGTGGAGGAGACGGAGGCGATCGCCGCCGCCGGGGAACTGGTGGCGGACACGGTGGGCTCCGGAGGACGGCTGTTCGCCTTCGGCGCGGGGCACTCGTCGCTGGCCGCGCAGGACGTGGTCTACCGGGCGGGCGGCATGGCGCTGATGAACCTGCTGTCCGTGCCGGGGCTGACCGGCGTCGACGTGCGCCCGGCCACCCTGGGCTCGGCGCTGGAGCGGGTGGAGGGGCTGGCGGCCACGGTGCTCGACGTCTCCCCCCTGCGGGCCGGGGACCTGCTGGTGGTGATCTCCCTGTCCGGGCGCAACGCGCTCCCTGTGGAGATGGCTTCCGAGGCCCGGGCGCGCGGGGCGCGGGTGGTCGGGGTGACCTCGGTGGCCTACGCACGGGAGACCGCGCCCGGCCACCCCTCGGGCACCTTCCTGAAGGACCACTGCGACGTGGTGGTCGACTCCAAGGTCGCGGTGGGCGACGCGGAGCTCACCCTGGACGGTGTCGGCGCGCCGTTCGCCTCCGCCTCCACGGTGGTGACCTCGGCGGTCATGCAGTCCGTGATGGCGGTCGCGGCGGGCACGCTCGCGGAGCGGGGCGTGGAGCCGCCGCTGCTGCGGTCGGGCAACGTGGACGGGGGCCGCGACTGGAACGACGCGGTCTTCGACCGGTACCGGGACCGCATCTTCCACCAGCACTGAGCTCCCCCGGGCACCAGCACCGAGCTCCGCCGGGGCGGGCGCCCCGGCGAAGGTCACCCGGCGGTGTCCTCCAGGGCCGCCTCGAGGTCCAGGGCGGCGGCCACCCGGCCCGCCACCTCCTCGCCGTGCGCGACGTCGTGGCGGCCGAACGGCCCGCGGGCCGGGCCGCGCAGGAAGGTCACCACGCCCAGCGTGCGGCCCCGGCTGCGCAGCGGGACGCACAGGGCGTGCGCGGCGTCCTGCGGCCACTGCCGGGTGAACCCGGCGGCGGCGGACACCCGCACGGTGCCCGCGCGTTCCGCGCACCGCAGCGCCGGGTGCCCGGACGGGTAGGGCACCGGCAGACCCGAGCGGTCGGCGCCGTCGCCGCCGCCCGGGGTGCCGAACGGCGTGGTGGCCGTCCGCACCAGGCGCAGCGGCGTCTCCTCGTCGTCCGGCACCGCGCCGCCGGCCGCCCGGTCCAGCAGGGCGTGGTCGGCGAAGCCGGCGAGCGCGAAGTCCAGGTGGACGGCGGCGGCCTCGGCCGGGCTGTCGCACTCGGCGGCGGCGCGCGAGGCCCGGTGCAGCTGGGCGGCGCGGAAGCGGGTGACCGCGGCATCCTGCTCGGTGGTGCGGGCCTCGGTGACGTCCTGGAACAGCCAGCCCACGCCGAGCGGGGTGGGTTCCTCGGTCAGCGGGGACGCCAGGCGCACGAAGCCGCTGCGCCAGCAGCGGCGCTCCCCCGGCACTGCCCCGGAAGCCGCACCGGGAGCCGCCGCGGCGTCACCGGAAGCGGCGGGCGCGGCGACGGTGACCCACAGGTCGGCGGGGGCGGGGGGCGCGCCCTGGGCGAGGACGTGGGTCAGCGCGGCCTCCACCTCGCGGACGCCCTCGGTGAGCATCTCGCCCAGCGGGCGCCCGAGCAGCGCGGCGCGGCCGCGTCCCAGGGCGCGGGCGGCGTGGGCGTTCACCACGGCGGGGCGCAGGTCCGCGTCGACCAGGACCACGCCCCAGGGGGCGTCGGAGAAGAGGGCCTCGCTCAGGGCGAGGGAGCGTTCCAGGTCGGTCTGCGCGTCGGCGGGGCCGAAGGCGAGGTACACGCCGGCGGGTCTGCCGTCCGGGCCGGGGACGGCGGCGGACTGGGTTCGCACCAGGACGCGGCCGCCGTCCTTGGTGAGCAGCGCGAAGTCGTGGACGCGGCGGCCGGGCGCGTGCATGGCCGCCATCAGGCGGGCCTCGGTGCCGGCGGCGTCGGCGGGGCGGACCGCCCAGCCGGCCAGGCCGCGGCGGCCCACCGCCTCGGCGGCGCTCCAGCCGAGGACGCGTTCCGCCTCGCGGTTCCAGTGGGTCACCACGCCGTCGGCGTCGAAGGCGCAGAGGGCGGCGTCCATGCCGTTCAGCAGGGCGGCGAGGAGTCGGTCGCCGCACTGGTCCTCGCCGGTCGGAGCGGTCACGGTGGTTCTCCCTGTGACTGGGCCGTGGGGCTCCCATTCAACTCCACCGCCCCCTGGCGGAACAGCACTTTCACCGACCCGCTCGGCTCCTCCCGGCCCCGGCGCCGGGGCCGGCCGGCGGGCTCGGGGAGATGGGTGGAAAAAGCCGTTGTTCTCACGGAGGGCCCGGTCGTACGGTGGGGCTACACGGGAAAGGAGGTGATCGGGTACATGAGTGACACCCGGACGCGTGAGGTGGCTGCGGGCTGAACGCCCGTGACCACGACGGGCCTCGGCCCAGCACCAGCAGTCACCCGACCCGCGAGCTCGCCGGCACGTCCGGCCGGCCCCCTTCCGTGGGACCAGAGCTCGCGGGTCGTTCCCTTTCCCGGGACGTGACCCGCGACGGCGGTCAGCCCGCGATGTCCCCGTAGCCGTCGATCGCCTCGACCGGCCGCGACGCCGGACCGACGTACCGCGCGGAGGGCCGCACCAGCCGCCCCGTCCGCTTCTGCTCCAGGATGTGCGCCGACCACCCCGCCGTGCGGGCGCAGGTGAACATCGAGGTGAACATGTGCGCCGGGACCTCGGCGAAGTCGAGGACGATGGCCGCCCAGAACTCCACGTTGGTGGCCAGCACCCGGTCCGGCCGCCGCGCGTGCAGCTCGGCCAGCGCCGCCTTCTCCAGCGCCTCGGCGACCTCGTAGCGCGGCGCGCCCAGCTCGCGGGCGGTGCGCCGCAGCACCCGGGCGCGCGGGTCCTCGGCCCGGTAGACCCGGTGGCCGAAGCCCATCAGCCGCTCGCCCCGGTCCAGCGCGCCGCGTACGTACGCGTCGGCGTCCCCGGTGCGCTCGATCTCCTCGATCATGCCGAGCACCCGTGACGGCGCGCCGCCGTGCAGCGGGCCGGACATCGCACCGACCGCGCCGGAGAGCGCGGCGGCGACGTCCGCGCCGGTGGAGGCGATGACCCGGGCAGTGAAGGTGGAGGCGTTCATGCCGTGCTCGGCGGCCGAGGTCCAGTAGGCGTCGACGGCGGCCACGTGCTTCGGGTCCGGCTCGCCGCGCCAGCGGATCATGAACCGCTCGGCGATGGAGTTCGCCTTGTCGATCTCCTTCTGCGGCACCATCGGCACGCCCTGCCCACGCGCCGACTGGGCGACGTAGGACAGCGCCATCACGGCCGCGCGGGCGAGGTCGTCACGGGCCTGCTCGACGGAGATGTCCAGCAGCGGCCCGAGCCCCCAGGCGGGCGCGAGCATCGCGAGCGCCGCCTGCACGTCCACCCGGACGTCGCCGGAGTGGACCGGGATGGGGAACGGCTCGGCGGGCGGCAGGCCGGGGTTGAACGATCCGTCGACCAGCAGGCCCCAGACGTGGCCGAACCCGACCGTGCCCACCAGGTCCTCGATGTCGACGCCCCGGTAGCGGAGCGCGCCGCCCTCCTTGTCCGGTTCGGCGATCTCCGTCTCGAATGCGACGACTCCCTCGAGCCCGGGAACGAAGTCGGACATGTGCGGCTCCTCGACAGTTGTGGGTCTGCCCCGTGCATCGGATCGTATCCACGAGTGCCACTTTTGGGGAGAGGCGCGGCACTCAGTGCCACCTTCGGCCAAGCGACGCGGTCCGGAAGGCACCACCGGTCCGCGACCCGAACGTGTCTGCGCATACGGCAAGATGATCGCGTGACCGACCGAGAAGCCGCCCTCGACCCGTCCGACGACACCGTTCCCGCCCTCGTGCCCGACCCGGCCGCGATACGCCGGCACTACGAGGCGGAGGGCCTGGGCAGGTCCCAGCTGGCCGGAACGCCCGTGGAGCAGTTCGGCCGCTGGTTCCGCGAGGCCACCGACAACCCCGCGGTGTTCGAGCCGAACGCGATGGTGGTCTCCACGGCCGACGCCCAGGGCCGCCCCAGCGCGCGGACGGTGCTGCTCAAGCACTACGACGAGCAGGGATTCGTCTTCTACACCAACTACGGCTCCCGCAAGGGCCGCGAGCTCACCGAGAACCCGCACGTCTCGCTGCTGTTCCCCTGGTACCCGCTGGCCCGGCAGGTGATCGTCACCGGCACGGCCGCCCGCACCGGGAGGGACGAGACCGCCGCCTACTTCCGCACCCGGCCGCACGGCTCCCAGCTGGGCGCCTGGGCCAGCGAGCAGTCCACGGTGATCTCCTCGCGCGAGGAGCTGGACCGCGCCTTCACCGAGCTGGACGCCCGCTACCCGGCCGACGAGCAGGTGCCGGTCCCGCCGCACTGGGGCGGCTTCCGGGTCGTGCCGCGGAGCGTGGAGTTCTGGCAGGGCCGCAGCAACCGGCTGCACGACCGGCTCCGGTACGTCGCGCTGCCGGGCGGCGGCTGGCGGACCGAGCGCCTGAGCCCTTGAGCCCCTGAGCCCCTGAGCCCCTGCGCGGAGCGCCTCGCCCGAGTCCCGCGCCTCAGCCCCCGTGCGGCGGGCCTCAGCCCCCGTGCGGCGGTCCCAGCTCCTCGTCGAGCAGCGCCGCCCACTGGGCGACCACCCGCTCGCGGCGGGCCGTGTCGTCGCTGAGCAGGTTGGCCAGACCGAGGCCGCGCGCCATGTCGAGGAGACCCTGCACGGTCTCCCGCACGCCCGGCCGGGACTCGTCGGCGGCCAGCAGCTCCACCGCCGTGCGGTGGGTCTCCCGGCCGACCCGGGCCTCCAGCTCGGTGACGCGGCCGCGCAGCTGCTCCTCGTTGGAGGCGGCCACCCACAGGGCGAGAGCGGCCCGGAAGACCGGACCGGTGAAGAGGGCGACGATCTCCGCGACCACGGCCCCGCGGTCCCCCGCCGCGCCCTGCGGGAACAACTCCCGCAGGGCGGTGGAGCGTTCCTCGGCCACGTGCTCGACGGCCGCGGTGAACAGGTCCTCGCGGGTGGGGAAGTGGTGCTGCGCGGCGCCCCGGGAAACGCCGGCCCGTTCGGCGACCACGGCGACCGTGGAGCCCGCCCAGCCGTGCTCGGCCAGGCAGGCGACGGCGGCCTCCAGCAGCCGCTGCCGGGTGGCCCGGCTGCGGTCCTGCTTGGGGGCGCGCGCCGCGGTGGACGTCGCCTGGTTCACTTCACCCACGCCGGATCCCGTCGTTCGAGGAAGGCGGTCATCCCCTCTCGCGCCTCGTCGGAGGAGAACAACCGGGCCGAGAGCGCGGAGAGGGTCTCCGCGTCCCGGTCGAAGTTCTCCAGCACCTTAGCCGTGACCAGCGGTTTGGTCGCCGCGAGGGCCTGCGGGGAGGCCCTCCGCAGGCCGTCGAGGACCGGCTCGAGCACGGCGTCGACGTCCTCCCCCGCGGCGGTGACCAGCCCGATCCGCGCGGCCTCGGCGGCGTCGAACCGCTCCCCGGTGAGGTAGTACCGGGACAGCGCGCGCGGCTCCACGCGGGGCAGCAGGGTCAGCGAGATGACCGCCGGGGCGACCCCGATCCGCACCTCGGTGAGGGCGAACGTGGACCGCCCGGTCGAGGCGGCGACGACGTCGCACGCCCCCAGCAGCCCGAACCCCCCCGCCCGCACGTGCCCGTCGACACGCCCGACCACCGGCTTGGGCAGCTCCAGCATCCGCCGGAGCAGCCCGGTCAGCGCCTCGGGCGGCGGAGGGTCGCGCAGGTCCGCGCCGGCGCAGAAGGTGGAGCCGGTGTGCGTGAGCACCACCGCCCGTACCTCGTCGTCCTTCGCGCAGTCCTCGAGCAGCCCGGCCAGCCTCCCGACCAAGGCGGCGGACAGGGCGTTGCGGTTGGCCGGCGAGTCGAGGACGAGCGTGGCGACGCCCCGTTCGTCCGACCGCCGCACCAGGTCCGGGGGTGTGTCCGTCATGCGCGTCCTTTCGTGCTCATGCTCGTTCCCTCAGTTCGCGCCGCAGGATCTTGCCGCTGACCGCGCGCGGCACGGCGTCGACGAAGGTGACCCGCCGCACCCGCTTGTACGGGGCGACGCGTTCGGCCACGTGGGCCGTCACCTCCGCCTCGGTCAGCGCCCCGGCCCCGGCCTGGCGGACCACGAAGGCGGCCGGGACCTCGTTGGCGTCGTCGTCGTACACGCCGATCACCGCCGCGTCGGCGATGCCGGGGTGGGTGAGCAGCAGGGCCTCCAGCTCGGCCGGGGCGACCTGGTAGCCCTTGTACTTGATCAGTTCCTTGACCCGGTCGACGACGAAGAGCCAGCCGGCCTCGTCGACCCGGCCGACGTCGCCGGTGTGCAGCCAGCCGTCGGCGTCGATCATCGCGGCGGTGGCGTCGGGCCGGCCGAGGTAGCCCTTCATCACCTGGGGGCCGCGGATGAGGATCTCGCCCGTCTCCCCGGCGGCGAGGTCCTTGCCGGGGTCGTCCAGCGAGACGATCCGCATCTCGGTGCCCGCGATGAGCTTGCCGACGGTTCCGGGCGGGGCGTCCTGGGAGAAGGGCGGCACCACGTGGGTGCCGGGCGACAGTTCCGTCATGCCGTACGCCTGGCCGACCGACGACACCCCGAGCCGGGCCCGGCAGGCCTCCGCCAGCTCCGCGTCCAGCGGGGCGGCGGCGCTGATGACGTAGCGCACCGAGGACAGGTCGTAGCCGTCCACCGCCGGGTGCTTGGCGAGGGCCAGCACGATCGGCGGGGCGACGTACAGCGCGGTGATGCGGTGCTTCTCGATCGCCGAGAGGAAGCCCTCCAGCTCGAAGCGGGGCAGCACCACCACGGTGCCGCCCTGCTTGAGCGGGGCGTTCATCAGGGCGGTCAGACCGTAGATGTGGAAGAAGGGCAGGACGGCGAGGATCCGCTCGCCCTCCCCGGTGGGAACCGCCGGCTCCAGCTGCGCCAGGTTGGTGGCGATCGACCGGTGGGTGAGCATCACGCCCTTGGGCGTCCCGGTGGTGCCCGAGGAGTACGGCAGGGCGGCGACGTCCCGCACCGGGTCGATCTCCACCCGCGGTTCGGGGGCGGTGGTGCCGAGGAAGTCCATCAGCGAGCGGTGCCCGGCAGCGGTGTCGCAGACGAAGATCTCCGCGATGCCGCCCGCGAGTTCGGCGGCCGCCCGCGCGGTCTCCAGCAGCGGGGAGACGGTGACGATCCAGCGGGCCGCGGAGTCGGTGAGCTGCTTGGCGAACTCCTCGGCGGTGGCCAGCGGGTGCACGGTGGTGACGGCGGCGCCGGCCCGGGTCGCCGCGTAGAAGGCGATCGGGAAGGCGACCGTGTTGGGGCTGTGCAGGGCGAGCACGTCGCCCTTGACGACGCCCGCCTCCGCCAGGCCGGCCGCCACCTTGCGGTGGAAGGCGTCGACCTGGGCGTAGGTGAGGGTCATGCCGTTCACCCCGTCGATCAGGGCGGGGGTGTCGCCGCGTTCGGCGGCCCGGCCGAGCACCGCGTCGTGGATGGGCTCCTCGACGGCGGGGACATCTGCGTACTCGCTGCGGAACATGAAGGCTCCTTGTCGCACGACGCTGTGCTCGCCTCCCCTTGAGGCGTGGCCGCCAAATATGGCCATGTCAGTAGGACTTGGGAAGACCCAGCGTCTGGTGCGAGACGAAGTTGAGGATCATCTCCCGGCTGACCGGGGCGATCCGGGCCACCCGCGAGGCGTTGACCAGCGAGGCGAGGCCGAACTCCTTGGTGAGGCCGTTGCCGCCGAGGGTGTGGACGGCGGTGTCCACCGCCTTCACGCAGGCCTCTCCCGCCGCGTACTTGGCCATGTTCGCCGCCTCGCCCGCGGCGAGGTCGTCGCCGGCGTCGCAGAGGTGGGCGGCCTTCTGCATCATCAGCTTCGCCGTCTCGACCTCGATGTGGGCGACCGCCAGCGGGTGCTGGATGGCCTGGTGGGCGCCGATGGGCGTCTTCCAGACCTGCCGCTCCTTGGCGTATCCGATCGCGGTGGCGAGCGCGTAGCGGGCCATGCCGACGGCGAAGGCGGCGGTCATCACCCGCTCCGGGTTGAGCCCGGCGAACAGCTGGAGCAGGCCGGCGTCCTCGTCGCCGACCAGCGCGTCGGCGGGCAGCCGCACGTCGTCCAGGACCAGCTCGAACTGCTTCTCCGCGGCAGCCAGGTCCATGTCGAGCATGGTGCGCTGGAAGCCGGGGGTGTCGCGCGGGACGATGAACAGGGCGGGCTTGAGCTTGCCGGTGCGGGCGTCCTCGGTACGGCCCACGATCAGCGTGGCGTCGGAGATGTCCACGCCGGAGATGAAGACCTTCCGCCCGTTGAGCACCCACTCCTCGCCGTCGCGGCGGGCGGTGGTCGTGATGCGGTGGCTGTTGGAGCCGGCGTCGGGCTCGGTGATGCCGAAGGACATGATCCGGCTGCCGTCGGCGAGGCCGGGCAGCCACTCGCGCTTCTGCTCCTCGGTGCCGAAGCGGGCGATGATGGTGCCGCAGATCGCCGGGGAGACCACCAGCAGGAGCAGCGGGCAGCCCGCCGCGCCGAGCTCCTCCAGGACCAGGGACAGCTCGTAGATGCCGCCGCCCCCGCCGCCGTACTCCTCGGGCAGGCTGACGCCGAGGTAGCCGAGCTTGCCCGCCTCGTTCCACAGCTCCTCGGGGCCCTTGCCCTCCTCCAGGGCTTTGGTGACGTACGCGCGGCCGTAGCGGCGGCCCAGCGCGGCGACGGCCTCCCGCAGCGCCTTGTGTTCCTCGGTCTCGATGACGACGCTCACTGGCTCTCCTCGTGGTCGGCGGAACCTTCGGCTTCTGGTGGCGCTTGCTGGACGACGGCGAGCAGCGCGCCGACCTCGACCTGGCGGCCGGGTGCGGCGTGCAGCGCCGTGAGGGTGCCGGAGACGGGGGCGGTGACGCGGTGCTCCATCTTCATCGCCTCCAGCCACAGCAGCGGCTGCCCCTCGGTGACGGCGTCGCCGACGGTCAGGCCGTCGGCGACGCGGACGACGGTGCCGGGCATCGGGGCGAGCAGCGAGCCCGGCTCCCGGCGGGACTCGGGCTCGGGGAAGCGGGGCAGCTCGGTGAGGGCCGTGCCGTTCACGAAGACCCGTCCGTCCGCGTACCGGGCGACCTCGTACCTGCGCCGCACGCCGTCCACCTCGAGGACGACCAGGCGGGCGTCGGCGTGCACCACGACCGCCCCGTCGGCCTCCGGGCCCCGGCGGGTCCAGCGGTAGGCGGCCTCGTGCTCCTTCTCCCCCACCTGGTAGCGGCGGACCTGCGGCTGCGAGGGAACGTTCCGCCAGCCCCCGCCGAAGCGGGCGCCCGCGCCGGACACGGCCGCGGCCGAGGCCAGCGCGGCGGCCAGCGGCGCGTGCGGGTCGACGGCCTCGCGGGTGAGCTCGGCCAGGTGCCGGTCGTAGAAGCCGGTGTCCATCCGCCCTGTGGTGAACTCCTCATGCCGCAGCGAGCGCACCAGCAGGTCCCGGTTGGTGACCGGCCCGTGCACGGCGGCCCGCTCCAGCGCCCCGGCCAGCTTGCGGAGCGCCTCGGCACGGGTGGGCGCGTGGGCGACCACCTTGGCGAGCATCGGGTCGTAGTGGACGTCGACCGTGTCGCCGTCGGCGAAGCCGGTGTCCACCCGCACGCCGGCCGCCCGGGCGGCCTCGTCCAGCCCGATCCGGTGCAGCACCCCGGTCTGCGGGGCCCAGCCGCGCGCCGGGTCCTCGGCGTACAGGCGGGCCTCCACGGCGTGCCCGCGCGGGGCGGGCGGCTCGGCCTCCAGCGCGCCGCCCTCGGCGATCCGCAGCTGGAGGGCGATCAGGTCGAGGCCGAACACCTCCTCGGTGACGGGGTGTTCGACCTGGAGCCGGGTGTTCATCTCCAGGAAGTGCGCCCGGCCGTCGGCGACCAGGAACTCCACCGTGCCCGCCCCCACGTAGTCGACGGCCCGCGCCGCCCGGACGGCCAGCTCGTGGAGCTCGTCGACCAGCCCGGGCGGGAGCCCGGGGGCCGGGGCCTCCTCGACCACCTTCTGGTGGCGGCGCTGCAGCGAGCAGTCCCGCGTTCCCAGCGCCCACACCGTGCCGTGGGTGTCGGCCAGCACCTGCACCTCGACGTGGCGGCCGCCCTCCACGTACGGCTCGACGAACACCTCGTCGTCGCCGAACGCGCTCAGCGCCTCGGCCCGCGCGGCGGTCAGCTCGGCCTCCAGGTCGGCCAGCCGGCGCACGATCCGCATGCCGCGGCCGCCGCCCCCTGCCGCCGCCTTCACCAGCACCGGCAGGTCCGCCTCGCCGACCTCGGCGAGCGGGGCCAGACCCATCAGCTCCTTGGCGCGCGTCTTGGACGCCATCGCCTCGACGGCCTGTGGCGACGGCCCGATCCACACCAGCCCGGCGTCGGTCACCTGGCGGGCGAAGTCCGGGTTCTCGGACAGGAAGCCGTACCCCGGGTGCACCGCGTCCGCCCCCGCCGCCAGGGCGGCCTTCACGATCAGGTCGCCGCGCAGATAGGTGTCCGCGGGCGACGATCCCGGCAGCCGGACCGCCTCGTCGGCGGTGCGGGTGTGCAGCGCCCCGGCGTCGGCGTCGGAGTGCACGGCGACGGTGCGCACGCCCAGCTCGGCGCAGGTCCGGAAGACCCGGCAGGCGATCTCGCCCCGGTTGGCGACAAGTACCTTGGATATCGCGGAGTTCACGGAGATCACAGGAGTTCCCTCACATCCGGAAGACGCCGAAGCCGCCGCGCACGCCCTCGAAGGGGGCCGTGTGGATCGCGGACAGGCAGATGCCCAGCACGGTCCGGGTGTCGCGCGGGTCGATCACCCCGTCGTCGTAGAGCCGCCCGGACAGGAACATCGGCAGCGACTCGGCCTCGATCTGCTGCTCGACCATGGCGCGCAGCGCCTTGTCGCCCTCCTCGTCGTAGGGCTGCCCCTTGGCCGCCGCGGACTGGCGCATGACGATGGACAGCACGCCGGCCAGCTGCTGCGGGCCCATCACCGCGGACTTGGCGCTCGGCCAGGCGAACAGGAACCGCGGGTCGTACGCCCGCCCGCACATGCCGTAGTGGCCGGCCCCGTAGGAGGCGCCCATCAGCACCGACAGGTGCGGCACCTTCGAGTTCGACACCGCGTTGATCATCATCGCGCCGTGCTTGATGATGCCGCCCTGCTCGTACTCCTTGCCGACCATGTAGCCGGTGGTGTTGTGGAGGAACAGCAGCGGGATGTCGCGCTGGTTGGCGAGCTGGATGAACTGGGCGGCCTTCTGCGACTCGGCGCTGAACAGCACGCCCTGCGCGTTGGCCAGGATGCCGACCGGGTAGCCGTGCAGGGTGGCCCAGCCGGTGGTGAGGCTGGTGCCGTACAGCGGCTTGAACTCGTCGAAGTCGGAGCCGTCGACGATCCGGGCGATCACCTCGCGCGGGTCGAACGGCGTGCGCAGGTCCTCCGGGACGATGCCCAGCAGTTCCTCGGCGTCGTACCTGGGCGGCTCGACGAACGCCGGGTCGGGGTCCGGGTGGGCCTTGCGGTGGTTGAGGCGGGCCACCACCCGACGCGCCTGGCGGATCGCGTCCAGTTCGTCCACGGCGAAGTAGTCGGCGAGGCCTGAGGAGCGGGCGTGCATCTCGGCGCCGCCCAGCGACTCGTCGTCGCTCTCCTCGCCGGTGGCCATCTTCACCAGCGGCGGACCGCCGAGGAAGACCTTCGACTGCTCCTTCACCATGATCACGTGGTCGGACATCCCGGGGATGTACGCGCCGCCCGCGGTCGAGTTGCCGAGGACCACGGCCACGGTGGGGATGCCGGCGGCGGAGAGCCGTGTCAGGTCGCGGAAGACCTGGCCGCCGGGGATGAAGATCTCCTTCTGCGAGGGCAGGTCTGCCCCGCCGGACTCCACCATCGTCACCACCGGCAGCCGGTTGGCCAGCGCGATGTCGTTGGCCCGCAGCGCCTTCCTCAGCCCCCACGGGTTGGTCGCGCCGCCGCGCACGGTCGGGTCGTTGGCGGTGATCAGGCACTCCACGCCCTCGACCACGCCGATCCCGGTGACCATCGAGGCGCCCACCGGGTAGTCGCTGCCCCAGGCGGCCAGCGGCGACAGTTCGAGGAACGGGGTGTCCGGGTCGACGAGCAGCTCGATGCGCTCCCGGGCCAGCAGCTTGCCGCGCCCCCGGTGCCGGGCGACGTACTTCTCGCCGCCGCCCGCGAGCGCCTTGGCGTGCTCGGTGTCCAGCGCCGCGAGTTTCTCCAGCAGCGCGGCGCGGTGGGCCGCGTACTCGGGGCCGTCGGTGTCCAAGGCCGTGGGCAGCACGGTCACAGCAGGGCCTCCGGTATGTCCAGGTGGCGGGCGCGCAGCCACTCCCCGAGCGCCTTGGCCTGCGGGTCGAATCGGTGCTGCGCGGCCACGCCCTCGCCGAGGATCCCCTCGACGGTGAAGTTGAGCGCGCGCAGGTTGGGCAGCGGGTGCCGGGTGACGGTGAGCGCCGCGGTCTCGGGCAGCAGTTCCTTGAACCGCTCGACGGTGAGGGTGTGGGCGAGCCACCGCCACGCCTCGTCGTTCCGGGCCCACACGCCGACGTTGGCGTCGCCGCCCTTGTCGCCGCTGCGGGCTCCGGCGACCAGGCCCAGCGGGGCCCGGCGCACCGGACCGGGCGCGGGCGGCGCGGGCAGCGGGGGCCGCGGGGGCTCCTCGGCGGCGGCGAGGTCCTGGGTCGCGGGCGCCGGGGGCACGCTCTCGCGGGTGCCGTCCGGCAGCACGGCGACGTGCTCCACCTCGCCCTGCGGGACGTACGCGGCGTCGAAGGAGCCGTAGGGCGCGCCCTTGCCGGGCGGGGCGGTGACGTGGAAGCCGGGGTAGCTGGCCAGGGCGAGCTCGATGCCCGCGCTGCTGAGGGTCCGGCCGACGGCCTGCTGGTCGGGGTCGCGGACCACCAGGCGCAGCACCGCGCTCGCGGTCTCCTCGGTGGCGGCGTCGGGCCGGTCGGTGCGCACCAGCTCCCAGGAGACGTGCGCGGGGCGGGACGTGGCGCGCTCCAGCGCGTCCTCCATCTGCGCCCGCACCAGCTCGGCCTTGCGTTCCACGTCCAGGCCGGTGAGCACGAAGTCGAGCTGGTTGCGGAACCCGCCGAAGCGGTTGACGCCCACCTTGAGGGTGGGCGGCGGGGCCTCGCCGCGCACCCCGCTGATCCGGACCCGGTCGGGGCCGTCCTGGGCGAGGGTGACGGTGTCCAGCCGGGCGGTGACGTCCGGTCCCGCGTACCGGGGGCCGCCGGTCTCGTAGAGCAGCTGGGCGGTGACCGTGCCGACGTCGACGACGCCGCCGGCCCCGGGGTGCTTGGTGATCACGGAGCTGCCGTCGGGGTGGATCTCCGCCAGCGGGAATCCGGGGCGGAGCAGGCGGCGGGTGTCGAACTCGCCGAAGAAGGCGTAGTTGCCGCCGGTGGCCTGGGTGCCGCACTCCAGCACGTGCCCGGCGACGACGGCGCCGGCCAGGGCGTCGTGGTCGGCGGGGGTCCAGCCGAAGTGGGCGGCGGCCGGGCCGGTGACCAGGGCGGCGTCGGTGACCCGGCCGGTGACCACGACGTCGGCGCCGGCCCGCAGGCAGGCGGCGATGCCGAAGCCGCCGAGGTAGGCGTGGGCGGCCAGCGCGCCGGGGTGCGACGCGGTGAGGTCGTCCCCCTCGACGTGGGCGACCCGGACCGGGAGCCCGAGCCGCGCGGCCAGCTCCCGCACACGGGCCGCGAGCCCGGCCGGGTTGAGGCCGCCCGCGTTGGCGACGATCCGCACGCCGCGCTCGTGGGCGAGGCCCAGGCACTCCTCCAGCTGGCGCAGGAAGATGCGGGCGTAGCCGGCCTCTGGGTCCTTGAGCCGGTCGCGGCCCAGGATCAGCATGGTGAGCTCGGCGAGGTAGTCGCCGGTGAGGACGTCGAGTTCGCCGCCGGTGAGCATCTCGCGCATCGCGTCGAACCGGTCGCCGTAGAAGCCGGAGGCGTTGCCGATGCGCAGCGGCGCGGGATGCGGCGAGCGGGCGGGCGGTGCGGTGTGCGGCTCGTCGCGCGGCTCGCTCAGCGGCGCGGTGGGCGGCGCGGTGGGCGGCGCGGTGGGCGGTCCGCTCTGTGGCGCGGTGGGCGGCGGCGGGGTGGTCGTCACGCGCGCTCCTTCGGCTCGCGGCCGCCGCCGGGGGGCCCGGCGAAGCACTGGGCGACGTCCAGCCAGCGGTCGGCGTCCGGGCCGTCGGCGCGCAGGTCCAGGTCGGCGCGGTGCGCGCGCTGCGTCACCAGGCGGCAGAAGTCCGGCCCCGATCCGGTGACCCGCTGCGCGGCGTCCTCGGGCCCGGAGGTCCACACCTCGCCGTCGGGGAACTCCAGCTCCAGCCGGAACTCCTCCCGGGGCACCGGCAGCCCGTTCATCAGGAACGCGAAGTCCCGGGTGCGCGCGCCCAGCCGGGCGATGTGCCGCAGCCGGCGGGTGGGCCGCCGCTCGACGCCGAGGGCGTCGGCGACGTCCTGGCCGTGCGCCCAGGTCTCCATCAGCCGGGCGGTGGCCATGGAGGCGGCGGACATGGGCGGCCCGAACCAGGGGATCTTCGTCCCCCGCGGCACCTCACGCAGCGCCGCCTCCAGCGCGGCACGGCTCTCCCGCCAGGCCGCCAGCACCTGCGCGGGCGGCCTGCTCGCACCCAGCGCGGCCTGCGCGTCCATGTAACCGTCGGTGTCCGCGAGGGCCTGCTGGACCTCGGCGTCGAACGCCTCCTTGTCACCGATCGCGGCCAGGGCGGCCCGGTCGGTCCACGCCAGGTGGGCGATCTGGTGCGCGACGCTCCAGCCCGGCGCGGGCGTGGGCGCCGCCCACCGGTCGTCGCTCAACCCGGCCACCAAGGCGTCGAGTTCGGCCGACTCCTCACGCATGTCGTCGATCACCGACGTCGTCGGATCGTCCATCGTGGCGTCCTGCTCCCTCCGGGCACGGCGGTGTGCGGGGTGGTGCGCCTCGGAGCATGGCAGCGGGACGGGAATCAATCAAGCGTGCTTGCTTGATTTTTTCCCCACACCGATCACCCGGCCTCGCCGAGGTCCAGCACGCCGACGATCTGTTCCCCGGAGAGCTCCCCCGTCTTCCGGAAGCCCAGCCGCAGGTAGAACTCCTCCGGCCCGTCCTCCCCCTGCTCCCAGGTCACGTAGAACCGCGACCCACCCCGGCGCCGGATCTCCTCCGCCACCGCCCGCACCGCGAACGCGCCGTACCCGCGCCGCTGTTCGTCCGCCGCGATATTCAGCCGCCACAACCCGGACCGCACGTCGCTGCGGCTGCCGTCGCCGCGCCAGTCGATGTCGAGGAACGCCATCAGGAATCCGACGGCCCGGTCCCCGTCGCGGATCAGCCGCGGCCAGGCGGCCTCCGGGTACACGTACGCCTGCGCCAGCGACTTGACCACCGGCGTGACGAACCGGCTCTGCTCGGGGGCCACTTCGATACCGATCGCGGTGTCGAGGTTGTCCGGCGTGACCGGCTCCAGCCGCAACTGCCGCTCGTCCATGCGCTGCTCACTCATGCGCGCACCCTAGGCAGGGCCCCGTCCCGCGCTCCAAGCCTTTTCGACGCTGTCACAGGACGAATCCCCTTCCCGCACGACGCTCAGCGATGACCGCGCAGGCGACGCTCCACCCGGTCCATGGCCGCGTACACCTGTGTCCGTTCCGCCTGTGCGAGGTCGTCGGGCCGGTGCCGCGTCGCGTTGTCGACAACCGTTTCCGTGCTGCCGCCCGCCTGGGCGACGCCGCCGCGGAGCGTCTCGGTGACCGACAGCAGCATCGCGATCAACTGGGTGGCGCCGTCCACCTGCTGGTGCTCGGCGAAATCGGCGGAGAGCCGACGCAGCCCGGCCAGGGGATCCGGCGCGGGCAGCCCCAGGGTGCGGGCCGGGTCGCGGCCGGTCAGGCACGTCTCGTGCCGCCCCGCGTCGTCGCCCCAGAACTCCCACGTCCAGCCCGGCCACCGGGGCAGGCCTCCGGGAAGACTGTCCGCACTGACCCAGGTCAGGTGCGTGGAGGTCCACAGACCGCCGGTGCGCCGCTCCCGGTCGATGTGCAGGCCGTGCCGAGGGCGGCGCTTCCACGACTCGACGGGCCGCAGAAGGTCCGGATCCCGGTCCAACAGGGCGGGACCCTGGCAGAGCAGCCACTCGGCAGGTTCCACGGCGAGCCCGCCGACCCGCACGGAGTCCTCGTCGGCCACGCTGAACACGGTGTCCGGGTCGAACTCCCCGTCCGCCCCGGTAGGCCGGAGGGGGGAGCCACCCATCAGCCCTTCCCGCAGGTCGGCCCCGGTCCGCGCGGCCAGTCCCACCGGCCCGTCGTACGCCCACTCCACGCCCCACCCCGCCCAGGTCTCGGCGAGGACGGCGAGCAGCGCGGCACGGTAGGAGGCGTCCGCGCAGGGCGCCTCGAAGGACAGCACCCGCCGGTCGACGTCGATCAGCGCGCATCCCTCCAGCCAGAGCGGGTCGTGCCACCAGTCGGACGACGGCTCTTGCGCGCGTGCGTGTCGCAACGCCGGAAGCGGTCCGGGCAGCAGGTCCAGGGCCAGCCCCGAGGCGCCCCACTGCGTGTAGTACCGCTCCCACCGGCCGGCCTCGCGGACCCGGGGATGCGCACGTGATCCCATGCCCGGGAAGCTAACGCCCCGCCCGCCCCCTGGATCCTGAGTCCGACCGGTCTCACCCGTCCGGGTCACGCCCTGTGCCCTCATGCAGGCGCTGGGCAGGTGTCCGCCCCCAGCCCCAGGTCCTTTCACCGATGCGGCGAGCGGCCCCACTTCGTACGCTCACCGCCTGCCCGCCGACGCCTCCGCGCCCCTGCGCATCGCCCGCCCGACCGGTGATCCGGACGCCGTCGCCCGCTTCCGGCTCGACGGCCTCGGCCTGGCGGAACTCTGGCGCCACGAGTGCGGCGTCACGGTCGAGGACCCGGACGGCTACCGGCTGGTCCTGTCCACCCGCGGCTGGTCCAACGCGCCGTCCTGAGACTTCCCGTCGGGCTCCCCCTTCGTGACCCGCACCGCGCCGACCTGGGTGCGGACGGCGCCCATACTCGCGGCGACGACCAGGCCGATGGCCGCCGCCTGGGCGGCGCCGAGGGTCTGGTGGAGGATCAGGAAGCCGGCCAGGGCGGCCACCGCGGGTTCCAGGCTCATCAGGATGGAGAACGCGGCGGCCGGGAGCGAGCGCAGGGCGATCAGTTCGAGGGTGTACGGGAGGACGGACGACAGCACCGCGACGCCCGCGCCGAGGCCGACCGTCACCGGGTCGAGGAGTTCGGCGCCCGCCGAACCGATGCCCAGCGGGAGGATCAGCAGCGCGGCGAGGCCCATCGCGATGGCCAGGCCGTCGGCCTGCGGGAAGCGGCGGCCGGTGCGGGCGCTGAAGACGATGTAGCCCGCCCACATCGCCCCCGCGCCGAGGGCGTACGCCACGCCCGCCGGGTCGAGGCCGGAGAAGTCGCCGCCGCCGAGCAGGAAGACGCCGGCCAGCGCCAGGCCGGCCCACAGCAGGCTCACCACCCGCCGCGAGGCGATCACCGACAGGGCCAGCGGCCCCAGCACTTCCAGGGTGACCGCCGGGCCCAGCGGGATCCGGTCGGCGGCCTGGTAGAAGAGGCCGTTCATGCCGGCCAGCGTCCCCGCGAAGGCGATCACCGTGCCCCAGTCGGCGCGGGAGTGACCCCGCAGCCGGGGACGGCAGAAGACCAGGAGCAGCGCCGCCGCGACCACCAGGCGGATCGCGACCACGCCCAGCGCGCTGGTGCGGTCCATCAGGTTCACGGCCAGCGCGCTGCCGAACTGCACGGAGACGACTCCGCCCATCACCAGGCCGACGGGGCCGAGCGCCCTCCGCGACCCGGCGGCGGAACCTGCGGCGGACCCGACGGCGGAACCGGCGGCGGGCACGGGGGCCTCGCCGGCGCCGGAGGCCGTGGCGCCCGCGAGGGGCCGGTCGGTGCGGGGTGCGTTCACGGTGCCGTCCTGGTGCGAGGGGTGCGAGAAGTACGCGGGGTGCGAGGGGGGCGAAAGGGTCCCTTCGGGACCAGCACGAGGTTACGGGCGGGCCGTCATCCGCGTAAAGCGGGTTCAGTCCTTACCGGGCCGGTCCTCGTCCAACGCCTCCGCCAGCACCTCCGCCAGGTGACGGGCACGCCGGCCCGCGAGGTGGTCGAGCTGGGTGCGGCAGGACCAGCCGTCGGCGAGCAGCTCCGCCTCCTCCCCCGCGGCGTGGACGGCGGGCAGCAGCTGCTCCTCGGCGCAGGCGACGGACACCTCGTGGTGGCCGCGCGTGAAGCCGAAGTCGCCGGCCAGGCCGCAGCAGCCGCCGGAGAGGTCGCCGGTGAGACCGGCCGCCTCGCGCAGCCGGCGTTCGGCGGCGTCGCCGAGGACGGCGTGCTGGTGGCAGTGGGTCTGGCCGGCCACCGGGCGGTCGAGGCGGGGCGGCGTCCAGTCGGGCGCGTGCCGCTCCAGAGCCTCCGCGAAGGTGACCACCGCGCCCGCCAGCCGCGCCGCGCGCGGGTCGTCGCCCAGCAGCTCGGGCAGGTCGCCCCGCAGCGCCGCCGCGCAGCTCGGCTCCAGGACGACGACCGGCAGGCCCGCGTCGAGCACCGGTGCCATCAGGTCCAGCGTCCGGCGCAGCACCGCCCTGGCACGGTCGAGCTGGCCGGTGGAGACATAGGTGAGGCCGCAGCAGACCCGGCCCCGGCGGCGGACGGCGGAGGCCAGGACGGACAGCGCGCCGCGCACTCCCCCGGTGCGGCCGTCGGCGATCCGCGGGCCGCCCGGCCGGAGCACCGGGGGCGGCGTCACCGTCAGCCCGGCGGCCTCCAGCACCCGGACGGCGGACCGGCCGACGGACGGCGACAGGTACTCCGTGAAGGTGTCCGGCCAGAGCACCACCGTCCGCGATTCCGGTGGGTCGACACCGGCGGACCCCGCAGCGCGCGACTCCAGCGGGTCGACACCGGCGGACTCCGCCGCACGCCCCTCCCGCGGGTGAACACCCGAGCGCGGACGCCGTTCCCACCCACGGGTGAACGTCTCGCGGGCGAGGCGCGGCAGCGGCCGCTGCGGGGCGACCCCCGCCAGCCGCTTGGCCACCGCGGCGAGCGGCCGCACCGAGGCCAGCGCGTTGACGATCCCGGGCAACCGGGTGCGGGCGAGCGCCCGCAGCCACACCGGCAGCCACCCCATCCCGTAGTGCGCGGCCGGCCGGCGCCGCCCCGCGTAGTGGTGGTGCAGGAACTCCGCCTTGTAGGTGGCCATGTCGACGCCCACCGGGCAGTCCGTGCGGCAGCCCTTGCAGGACAGGCAGAGGTCCAGCGCGTCGCGGACCTCCTCCGAGCGCCACCCGTCGGTGATCACCTCGCCGGCCAGCATCTCGTGGAGCAGCCGCGCACGGCCCCGGGTGGAGTGCGCCTCCTCGCCGGTCGCCCGGAAGGAGGGGCACATCACCTCGCTCCCGGTCACCGTCGTCGTGCGGCACTTGGCGACGCCCACGCAGCGGCGGACCGCGGCCCGGAAGTCGCCGTTGTCGGCCGGGTAGCCGAACTCCACGTCGACCGGCTCCCGGGGCAGCGCGGCGAACCGCAGGTGGGCGTCGAGCGGTTCGGGCCGGACCAGGACGCCGGGGTTGAGCAGGCCGTCGGGGTCCCAGAGGTCCTTGACCCGCTCGAAGAGGCGCACCGCCTCCGCCCCGTACATCCGCTCCAGCAGCTCCGCCCGCGCCATCCCGTCGCCGTGCTCCCCCGACAGCGAGCCGCCGTGCGCCACCACCAGGTCGGCCAGCTCCTGCGAGAAGCGGCGGTAGCGCGCGATACCGGGGCCGGTCAGCAGGTCGAAGTCGATGCGGACGTGGACGCACCCGTCGCCGAAGTGGCCGTAGGGGACGCCGCGCAGGCCGTGCTCGACGGTCAGCCGCCGGAAGTCGCGCAGGTAGGCGCCCAGCCGGGCGGGCGGCACCGCGCAGTCCTCCCAGCCGGGCCAGGCCTCGGTGCCGTCCGGCATCCGGGTCGCCGTGCCGCTCGCGTCCTCGCGGACGCGCCACAGCACCCGCTGGGCGGCCGGGTCGGTGACCACCAGCGCGTCCAGCGCGTCGGCGGTCCGCACGATCCGCTCGGCGCGCGCCCGGGCCTCGACGCCGTTGGCCCCGCCGGTCTCCACGAACAGCCAGGCGCCGCCGCGGGGCAGTCCCTCCGCGGACGGCACCAGGTCGGTCGCCATGCCCTCCACGGTCAGCGGACGGTGCGGCAGCAGTCCCGGCGCGGCCTGCGCGGCGGCGGACTCGTCGGCGTACCCGAGCACCGCGAGGGCGCGGGCGGGCGGCGACTCCACCAGGCGCACCGTCGCCTCGGTGAGCACCCCGAGGGTGCCCTCGGAGCCGCAGAACGACCGCGCCACGTCCACCCCGCGCTCGGGCAGCAGCGCGTCCAGCGCGTAGCCGGAGATCCGGCGCGGCAGGTCCCGCGCGAACCCGGTGCGCAGCAGCTTCAGTTCGCCGCCGACCAGGTCGCGCAGCCCGTCCGGCGCGCCCCGGCCGCCGCGGCCGAGCACGAGACGCGTGCCGCGCGCGGCCAGCACCTCCAGCGACTCCACGTTGTCCGCGGTGGTCCCCCAGGCCACCGAGTGGGAGCCGCAGGAGTTGTTGCCGATCATCCCGCCGAGCGTGCACCGGCCGTGGGTCGACGGGTCGGGCCCGAACCGCAGGCCGTGCGGCGCGGCCGCCTCCTGAAGCCGGTCCAGCACCAGGCCCGGCTGGACGACGGCGGTACGGGCCTCGGCGTCCAGGGACACCAGGCGGTTCATGTGCCGGGTGAGGTCGAGCACGACGCCGGTGCCGGTGGCCTGCCCCGCGATCGAGGTGCCGCCGCCGCGCGGGACCACCGGCACGCCGTGCTCGCGGCAGACCTCCAGCGCCGCCGCCACGTCGTCGGCGTCCCGGGGCGCGACCACGCCCAGCGGCACCCGGCGGTAGTTGGACGCGTCCATGGTGGTCAGCGCGCGGGCGGTCGCGTCGAACGCGACCTCACCGCGCACCGCCCGGCGCAGGGCGGTCTCCAGCGGGGACGGCTTGGACGACTGGGACGGCGGAGACGGCGCAGACGGCGCAGACGGCTGGGGCGACTGGGGCGACTGGGACGGCGAGCGCGGCTCGAACTCGTGCATCTCCCGAGGATCCCCGGCGGGAGGCCGCCGGACACGTCGTCTCAGCGGCCGGACCACGTTTCGTACGGGTTTCCCGAAGGGACTACGCTCGCGCTCGTGGCTGAGATCCAGATTCCCGCTGACATCAAGCCCGCCGACGGACGATTCGGCGCTGGCCCCTCCAAGGTGCGGACGGAGGCGCTGGAAGCCCTCGCCGCGACCGGCACGTCTCTGCTCGGCACGTCGCACCGTCAGGCCCCGGTCAAGAACCTGGTCGGCAAGGTGCGGGAGGGCATCCGCGAGCTGTTCTCCCTGCCCGAGGGCTACGAGGTGATCCTGGGCAACGGCGGATCCACCGCGTTCTGGGACGTCGCGACGCACGGTCTGATCGAGAACCGCTCCCAGCACCTCACCTTCGGCGAGTTCTCCTCGAAGTTCGCCAAGGCCTCCAAGCTCGCCCCGTGGCTGGGCGACCCGACGCTGGTCTCCGCGGAGCCGGGCGACCACCCCGAGGCCAAGGCCGAGGCGGGCGTCGACGTCTACGCCTTCACCCACAACGAGACCTCCACCGGTGTCGCCATGCCGATCCGCCGGGTGGCCGGCGCGGACGAGGGCGCGCTGGTGCTGGTCGACGCGACCAGCGGCGCGGGCGGTCTGCCGGTGGACGTCTCCGAGACGGACGTCTACTACTTCGCCCCGCAGAAGTCCTTCGCCTCGGACGGCGGTCTGTGGATCGGCGTGTTCTCCCCGGCCGCGCTCGAGCGCGCCGCGCGGATCCACGCCTCCGGCCGTCACATCCCCGAGTTCTTCTCGCTGCCGACGGCGATCGACAACTCGCTCAAGAACCAGACCTACAACACGCCCGCGCTGTCGACGCTGTTCCTGCTGAACGAGCAGCTGGAGTGGATCAACGGCCAGGGCGGCCTGGACTGGGCGGTCTCCCGCACGGCGGAGTCCGCGCGGAACCTGTACGGGTGGGCCGAGGCCTCCAAGTACGCGACGCCGTTCGTCGCCGACGCGGCGAAGCGGTCGCAGGTCATCGGCACGATCGACTTCGCCGAGGAGATCGACGCGGCGGCGGTGGCGAAGGTGCTGCGGGCGAACGGGATCGTGGACACGGAGCCGTACCGGAAGCTGGGGCGCAACCAGCTGCGGGTCGCGATGTTCCCGGCGATCGACCCCGCGGACGTCGCGGCGCTCACCGCCTGCGTCGACCACGTCATCGACCACCTCTGACCCTCCCCGCACCCCCGAGACGCCGCGTTCCCCGGAACGCGGCGTTTCGCGTTCCCCGGACCGCCCGCACGGTGACGGCGCGCGCGGACCTCGCGGACCTCGCGGGCAGCGCCGTTACGCCGGGTGGCGGCAAAGGAACACCCCCGCGGTTGCGGGGGTGGGGAGCGGGCCGGAGGGTGAGGGAGGTGGCGTGAAACAGCTCACGTGGTGGTGAGGTGGTCGGCGGCGGCCCGCCTGATCGCCGCGTCCCGCTTGCGCACGTACCAGACACCGATCAGCCCGAGCCCTCCGCCGGCCAGGCAGGTCCACACCCACCACGCGTGCCCGTTCTCGTCGAACCAGCCGTAGAAGGGGAGTTGAACGAGGAAGAGGACGAACCACAGGATCGTGCCGCCGGTGATGGTGGCGACAACGGGCCCCTCCAGGGGCTCCGGCGCCTCGTGCTTGGGGGTCCACTTCGCCATGACCTCAGTCTACGAGGCTCCTCGCAGCCGCCCTCGCCCCCTCTTCAGACCCTCGTCACATCGACCCGCAGAGATTCGCTAACGCGAGGTTTATATGTTCATACTGGTGGAGACACCGCCTGGCTGGATCCATTCGTAGGAATCAACGAGAGTCCGCGAGAACCGCCGGGCGGACCCCCCGACCCCCGTACTCCTGAGGTCCCGTATGTCCTCCTCGGCCACCGCCAAGGCTCCCGCGCCCGAGCAGCCGGGCCGCCGGCCCCAGTTCGGCGCCCTCGACCGCTACTTCAAGATCTCCGAGCGCGGCAGCACGCTGTCCCGCGAGGTCCGCGGCGGTTTCGCCACCTTCTTCGCGATGGCGTACATCATCGTGCTGAACCCGATCATCCTGGGCAGCGCGAAGGACATGTACGGGAACCAGCTCGACAACGCCCAGCTGGTCACCGCCACCGCGATCTCCGCCGCCTTCGCGACGCTCCTCATGGGCGTCATCGGCAACGTGCCCATCGCGCTGGCGGCGGGTCTCGGCGTCAACACCGTCGTCGCGCTCCAGCTCGCCCCGCGCATGTCGTGGGCCGACGCGATGGGCATGGTCGTGCTGGCCGGCTTCGTGGTGATGCTGCTGGTCGCCACCGGTCTGCGGGAACGCGTGATGAACGCGGTGCCGTTCGGCATCCGCAAGGCGATCGCCATCGGCATCGGCCTGTTCGTGCTGCTGATCGGTCTGGTCGACTCCGGCTTCGTCACCCGCATCCCGGACGCCGCCCACACCACCGTTCCGCTCCAGCTGGGCGTCGGCAACCAGCTCCTCGGCTGGCCGGTCCTGGTCTTCGTGCTGGGCGTGCTGCTCACCTTCGCGCTGATGATCCGCAAGGTGCCCGGCGCCATCCTGATCTCGATCGTCGCGATGACCGTCGTCGCCGTGGTGATCAACGCGGTCGCCGACGTGCAGAGCTGGGGCCTGACCACACCCGAGTGGCCCGGCAACCCCTTCGCGGCCCCCGACTTCGGCCTGATCGGCCAGGTCAGCCTGTTCGGCGGCTTCGAGAAGGTCGGCGTGCTGACCGGCGTGCTGTTCGTCTTCACCGTCCTGCTGTCCTGCTTCTTCGACGCCATGGGCACGATCATGGGCATCAGCGACGAGGCGAAGCTGACCGACGCCCAGGGCCAGATGCCCGGCATGAACAAGGTGCTGTTCATCGACGGCATCGCGGTCGCCGCCGGCGGCGCGAGCTCGTCCTCGGCCACCACCTGCTTCGTGGAGTCCACCGCCGGCGTCGGCGAGGGCGCCCGCACGGGCCTCTCCAACGTCGTCACCGGCCTGCTGTTCACGCTCGCGCTGTTCCTGACCCCGGTCGCCACCATGGTGCCGTCGCAGGCGGCCACCCCGGCGCTGGTCGCGGTCGGCTTCCTGATCCTCGCGGGCAACATCAAGGAGATCGACTGGAACGACTGGTCGATCGCCGTCCCGGCCTTCGTCACGATGCTGACGATGCCGTTCACCTTCTCCATCACCACGGGCATCGGCCTGGGCTTCATCACCTACGCGGTGCTGCGCCTGGTGACCGGCCGTGCCAAGGGCGTCCCGGCGGCGATGTGGGCGGTGGCCGCGGTCTTCGTCTTCTACTACCTGATGCCGGCCCTCGGCCTCGCCTGATCCCCCGGGGGCGCCGCCGCCCCCGCCCACTACGGCCCCGCGCTCCCGTGCGCGGGGCCGTAGTGCTTCTCCGTCTCCTCGACCGCGGCCCTGAACCGCTGGTCGAAGTCGTCCCTCAGCAGCGTCCGGACCACGTAGTCCTGGACGCTCATCCCGCTTCTCGCCGCGTGCCTGCGGAGACGGTCGAGCAGGTCCCCGTCGACGCGCAGGCTGAGCACACCGGTGTCGGTGTGTCCCGTCGTCTGCGTCATCTGCATGGGCATGAGGGTCGCGCCGGAGGGCGGAAACAGTCCCGTTTCCTTCGGCCGGATCACTCCTTCGGGTGATCTCGCCCACCCTCCTGCACGCATGAGGCCCTGTCATTGTTATTTAGAGAGGGTAATGAGTTACTCTAAGGACATGCTGGACCTCCACCACGGCGACGACGCGGACGCCGTGAACGACCTGCGCTCCGCAGTGATGCGCCTGGCCCGCCGACTCAAGCACCAGCGGGTGGACGAGTCGCTGAGCCCCACCGAGATGTCGGTGCTCGGCACCCTCGCCCGCTGCGGCCGTGCCACCCCTGGTGAGCTGGCCCGCAAGGAGCACGTGCAGCCGCCGTCCATGACCCGCATCGTGGCCCTGCTCGAGGCCAAGGGACTGGTCCGCCTGGAGCCGCATCCGGAGGACCGCCGGCAGAAGGTCGTCTCCCAGACCGACGCGGCCGAGGCGATGCTCGAGGAGAGCCGCCGCAGGAGGAACGCGTTCCTCGCCGCGCTGGTCGAAGGGGGACTCGACGAGGAGGAGTGGGCGAAGATCCGGGCCGCCGCGCCGGTGCTGGAGAAGCTCGCCCACCTGTGAGCTGAACGCCAGAAGGACTGGACGCCAGAAGGAGGCGAACCTTTTTGAGTTCGGGATCCGGAGCAGACTCCGCCCCCGCACCGTTCGAACCACCGACCCCCCGCACCACCCCCGCCGCCGTCCCCGGCGGCGGTGAGCCCCGCCGCAAGGGCTCGATGTTCAGTTCCCTCAGGATCAGGAACTACCGGCTCTTCTTCGCCGGCCAGGTCGTCTCCAACATCGGCACCTGGATGCAGCGGATCGCCCAGGACTGGCTGGTGCTCAGCCTCACCGGCTCGTCCACCGCCGTCGGCGTCACCACGGCGCTGCAGTTCCTGCCGATGCTGCTGCTCGGGCTGTACGGCGGGCTGCTGGTGGACCGGCTGCCCAAGCGGCCCACCCTGCTGGTCACCCAGTCCTCGATGGCCGTCACCGGCCTCGCGCTGGCCGCGCTCGACCTGAGCGGGCACGTCGAGGTGTGGCACGTCTACGTCGCCGCCCTGCTGGTCGGCATGGCCACCGTCGTCGACAACCCGGCGCGCCAGACCTTCGTCTCCGAGATGGTCGGACCGGGGCAGCTGCAGAACGCGGTCGGCCTCAACTCCGCCAACTTCCAGACCGCCCGCCTGATCGGTCCCGCCGTGGCCGGCGTGCTGATCACCGGCATGGGCACGGGCTGGGCCTTCCTGATCAACGGGCTCTCCTTCGCCGCCCCCCTCGCCTGTCTGACGCTGATGCGGACGTGCGAGCTGCACCCGGTGGATCGCGCGCCGCGCGCCAAGGGGCAGCTGCGGGAGGGCATCCGCTACGTGTCCGGGCGTCCGCACCTGTACTGGACGATCGTCCTGATCGGCTTCGTCGGGGCCTTCGGCTTCAACTTCCCGGTGGTGCTGTCCGCCTTCGCCTACGACGTCTTCGACACCGGGGCGGCGGGCTACTCGTTCTTCAACATCCTGATCGCCGTCGGCTCGCTGGCCGGCGCGCTGCTGGCCGCCCGGCGCGCCCGGGCGCGGCTGCGGCTGCTGATCGGGGCGGCGCTCGCCTTCGGCCTGCTGGAGGTCGCGGCGGCGCTCAGCCCCGGGCTGTGGCTCTTCTCGGCGCTGCTCGTGCCGATCGGGGCGTTCAGCATGACGCTCAACGTCACCGCCAACACGGGCGTGCAGATGGCCACCGAGCCCGCGATGCGGGGGCGGGTGATGTCGCTCTACATGATGGTCTTCATGGGCAGCACGCCGATCGGGGCGCCGCTCGCCGGCTGGGCGACGGACGTGTACGGGGCGCGGGCGGGCTTCGCGGCCTGCGGCGCGGTCGCCACGCTGTCCGCCGTCGCGGTGGGCGTGGCCCTGGCCCGGCTGGGCCGCCTGCGCCTCGCCGTCGGCTGGCAGGGCGCGCACCCCACGGTGCGGGTCGTCCCGCGCGAACGGGAGCTGGTCACCGCGAGCTGACGGGGGCGGTCCGAGGACGGCACGGGATCGAGGAAGGGGCGGGCGCCGGGAAACTCCGGCCCCCGCCCCTTCGCCGTTGCGGGTACCGACGCGTAGACGGTGCCGACCCGCGGGCGGTGGACCGGGCCCGGAAGCCTCCGGCTCCGCGCCGCCGCCCGTGATCGCCCTCCGGCGGGGCGAAGACCGGTCCGCCCCACGGAGACCGGTCCCCCGGCGGAGGCCAACCCGCCCCGCGGACGTCGATCCACTCCGCGGAGACCGGCCCACGGTGGAAGCCGGTCCACCCCGGCGGAGGTCAGTCCGCGCGGCGGTGGCGGGCGGCGGCCCACAGGCCGACGATCACGGCGATCAGCGCCACCCCGCCGAGGCCGACGCTCCCCCCGTTGCCGCCGTCGCCCCCGGAGGCCTCCGCGGGCGGGCCCGCCGCCGGTGGGCGGGAGGACGACGAGGTGTCCCCGGGGCGTGCGGACCGCTCGGGTTTCTCGACCGCGGCGCCCTCGGGGGCCGGCTTGGCGACCACCCGGCTGCCCTCGCCCTCGCTGCCGAACAGCAGCAGCCGCCCGTCCGCGCTGTACGTCAGCGACTCCCCCTGTCCCTGGAACGGCGGGGACAGCCGCTGCCGCTCCTTCGGCCGGCCGCCGTTCCAGTCCAGCAGCACGCCGTCCAGGTAGCCCCGCACCGCCAGCTGGGACCCGTCCGGGGAGAAGGCCGCGTCCGTCGCCCAGACGTCGATGCCGGCCACCGGCCGGAAGACGTTCACACCGGTCGCCGACAGCCGCTTCGGCCCGGCCAGGACGTGCCCGTCGCCGCCCTTGCGCTTGTCGACGATGTAGACCCGTCCGGTCTTCGGGTGCACGGCCAGCGACTCGGCGTCCCGCGCACCTCCCTCGTACCTCACCACGTACTGGGTGGCCGACACGGTGGCGTCCCGCAGCCGCGCCGGCTCGGGGAAGGCGTAGATCCAGACGTGGTCCCAGCCGCCGTCGAAGTTGTCGCCGATGTCCCCGACGTACACCCGCCCGTCCGGACCCACCGACACGGCCTCGATGTCCCGCGCCTGCCCGACCCCCGACAGGGTCACGGTGGCCACGGTCCGCCCGGTGCGGCCGTCGACGGCGAACACCCGGGAGCCGTCCTCGCTGTCGTTGTGCGTCCAGTAGATCCCTGGGTGCCGGCGCGAGGCGGCCAGACCGCTCGACTCGGTGATCCGCGGATCCGCCAGCGTGAAGCTCCCGTCCCCCTCCTCGGCGGCGGCGGGGGCGGCGGAGACGGCACAGCCGGCGGCGGCCAGGAGCACCGCCCCGGCGAGGGTCGCGAGCGATCGACGCAGCATGGGCCCAGTGTCCCCCCTCACGTCGCGTCGCGGGCCGGGAACGGGGCATCATGATCGGCATGCTCAGGTTCATGCCCGTCGGGGACTCCATGACGATCGGCAGCGCGGGGGAACACACCTGGCGCTACCGCCTCTGGCAGCACCTGCGGGCCACCCTCGACGCCCCGTTCGGGATCGTCGGTCCCCGTGAGGCGCTGCACGACCCTGCCACCGACGGCCCCGACTCCCACGAGTACGCCGCCGACGTCGACCCGGCGTTCCCCCGCGCGCACCTGGCCGGCTGGGGCGAGGGCTGGCAGCACATGATGCCGCTGATCGGCGAGGAGGTCCGCGCGCACCGCGCCGACGTGCTGCTCATCTCCCTCGGCCTGATCGACCTGGGCTTCTACACCAACGCCCGGCAGACCGCCGACAACGTGCGCCGCTTCGTGATCAACGCCCGCGAGGTCCGGCCCGCGGTGCGGATGGTCATGCTGCCGGTCATCCCCAACGTGCGCGCCGCCAAGGACGAGGACTTCGCCGCCGAGGTGACCCGCTTCAACGAGCTCCTCGCCCAGGAGACCGCCGCCCTGCACACCGACCACTCCCCCGTCCTCCTCGCACCCGTGCCGCCCGGCTGGGACATCGACCACGACACCTACGACGGCACCCACCCCAACGCCTCCGGCGAACACAAGCTGGCGGCGACGTTCGCGGACGTGATGCACGAGGAGTGGGGATACGGGGAGCGGTACGAACCTTCGTTCCCCTGACCGGATCTCCGCGCGTCACCGGCCGCTCCTCCTATCGTTGAACCGTCCGGCCGGACTCGGCCGAGGGCGGCCGGGGAAGGAGCGCCACGATGACCGTCCTCCTGGAAGATGGGATCGAAATGGCCACCATCGACGAACAGGCGCTCGACACCCTGTTCGATGAGATGGCCGCCCCCGCGGGCTACAAGGCTGAGATCGTCGGGGGAGTCATCCACAAGTCGCCGCAGCTGCGCATCCACTTCGAGATCATCCGCAGGATCCTCCGTGTCCTGGAGGACGCCTTCGGTATGGACGTCCTCGTCCTCTCCGATGTGCGCATCGACTTTCCGGGCCACCTCAACGGCTTCTGCCCGGACGTCGCGATGCTCCGGGACGGCGCCCAGCCCGGCCCCGGGGAGCGCTGGCGGTACCAGGACGTCGAGTTCGTCGCCGAGGTGATCTCCCGCGGGACGGCACGCAACGACTACGAGCCGAAGAAGAGCGCCTACGCGCAGGCCGAGGTACCGGTGTACGTCATCGCCGACCCCTACCAGCGCCGGTGCCACGCCTACACCGACCCCAAGGAGGGGATCTACATGACCGAACTGACCGTCGCCTTCGGCGGTGACGTCGATCTCTCCTCCACCTCCCTGGGCCTCGTCCTCCCCACCAAGGACTTCCCGGTGGAGTGACGGCAGGGTGACCGCCGAGTCCCTCTTGCCAACGCTTCTTCAAGGCGTCGGCCAGGAGACTCCAGCTGTAGGTCTTGACCGCATCGACCTGACGCTCGACAGCGCCGACACCCGGATCTTCGGCGACCTGCAAGGCACCCGTCTGCGGAACATCTCTTCGGCGTTCCCGTAGGCCCTTTCGCGATGATCCCAAGACCAGTCGGCCGGACGGGATTAGGCTGAGCGTTCGCTGCGACCAGCACCGGTCATGTCGAGTCCGGGGGACGCGCACGCATGGACGAACAACTCCGCCGCCTGAACGAGTTGGCGAAGTCCTCGCCGAACTTCGGGATGCTGTACCGGCATGAGCCTCTGCTCGCCCTCTACGGCAGCCAGGCCGAGCTGAACGTCTTCACCAACCCGAACGCGGCCTCCGTCAGCGCGCGCCAGTAGCGACGGACCGCGGGAAGAGGGCCGGGGTCTGGTCCTGGAAGCGCTGGGCCCCGCGAGACAAGCGCACCGGGCATCCAACGGAGTCCCTCGTGAGGACTTCCCCACCGACTGACTCGAGTCCCTCTTGCCCGGCGGGCCGTCAGGGCGTTGGCTGGGGACCATGAAGTACACACAACTGGGACGCACGGGTCTCAAGGTCAGCCGGCTCGTCCTCGGAACCATGAACTTCGGTCCGCAGACCGACGAGGCCGACAGCCACACGATCATGGACGCCGCCCTCGACGCGGGCCTGAACTTCTTCGACACGGCCAACGTGTACGGGTGGGGCGAGAACAAGGGCCGCACCGAGTCGATCATCGGCAGCTGGTTCGCCAAGGGCGGTGAGCGCCGCGACAAGGTGGTGCTGGCCACCAAGGTGTACGGCAACATGAGCGCCGACGAGAAGCCCTGGCCCAACCACGACCGGCTCTCCGCGCTGAACATCCGGCGCGCCGTGGAGGCCAGCCTCAAGCGGCTGAACACGGACTACATCGACCTGTACCAGTTCCACCACATCGACCGCCGGACCCCGTTCGAGGAGATCTGGCAGGCGGTGGACGTCCTCGTCCAGCAGGGCAAGATCCTCTACGCCGGGTCCTCCAACTTCCCCGGCTTCAAGATCGCCCAGGCCAACGAGGTCGCCACCCGCCGCGGCGGCGGCACCACCATCGGCCTGGTCAGCGAGCAGTGCCTGTACAACCTGGCCGAGCGGCGCGCGGAGATGGAGGTCATCCCGGCCGCCCGCGACTACGGGCTGGGCGTGATCCCCTGGTCGCCGCTGCACGGCGGTCTGCTGGGCGGCGTGCTGAAGAAGGAGAACGAGGGCAAGCGGCGGGCGAGCGGGCGGTCCGCGGACGCGCTGGCCAACACCGCCGTGCGCGAGCAGGTGCAGGCCTACGAGGACCTGCTGGACAAGCACGGCATCGAGCCGGGCGAGGCCGCGCTGGCGTGGCTGCTGACCCGGCCGGGCGTCACCGGGCCGATCGTCGGCCCGCGCACCGTCGAGCAGCTTGAGTCCGCGCTGCGCGCGCTCGAGCTGGAGCTGAGCGAGGAGGTGCTGACCGGGCTGGAGGAGATCTTCCCCGGTCCGGGCCCGTCGCCGGAGGCGTTCGCCTGGTAGACCCCTCGCGGTGAGGCGTTCGCCCGCGGGGCGTGGGCGGGCGCCTCGCCCCGTCGCGTCTGCCCTCGGGCCGTCGCGTCCGCCGTCAGGCCGTAGCGACGTCGGGCTCTCGCGCCGCCGGGCTCTCGCGCCGTCGGCCGGACTACCGGCCGATGGCCGAGGCCAGGGCGACGGCGACGAACATCAGGACGAGCACACCGGCCATGATCCGGTTCCGGGTCTTGGTATCCACGCCTTCGAGGTTAACCGGAGACTCCGAGCCGCCAGCGGGCGGCCGTCTCGTAGCGGGGCTGCTCGCCGGGGATCCCGGAGCGCGGCAGCCGGCTGTGGACCAGGGCCAGCTCCTCCACCGGCCAGGAGCGGCCGCGGTAGCCGTCCAGGGCCTCCAGGACCGGCCGGACGTCCGGGGGCGCGGCGCCGCGGCCGGAGCGGGCCAGCGAGAGGTGCGGCCGGTAGCGGCGGTGCTCCTCCAGGCGCAGCCCGGCCCTGCGGGCGGCGGCCTCGGCGCGTGAGGCCAGGAAGCCCAGGTCCCGCACGTCGCCCTGGACCCCGGCCCACAGCGCGCGCCCCCGGCCGAACTGGCCGGCCCCGGCCAGGCTCAGCGCGAACGGCGCGGTGTGGGCGGCGGCACGGGCCAGCCGCTCGCGCAGGGCGGGCAGCCGCTCCTCGTCGACCTCGCCGTAGAAGGCGAGGGTCAGGTGCCAGTTCGCGGGCGCGGTCCAGCGCAGCCGCTGCCCGGCGGGGAGCCCGCGCAGCGGGGCCACGGCGTCCGCGAGGTCCTGGATCACGTCGTCCGGGGGCAGCACGGCGGCGAAGAGGCGCATGCCCCCAGGGTGACGGCCCCGGGGGCCCGGACGCCATCCGCCTGGCGGAGGACCAGCGGATGGCGTCCGCGCCCCGGGTCAGTCGAACCAGCGCGCGGTGGCGAGTTCCGCGGTGCGCGAGGGGTCCTCGAGGAGGGCGGCAACCTCGAAGCGGCGGGGCCACTGGCGGGCGGCCCAGGCGAGCCCGGCGGCCACGCCCTCCAGCGTGGCCGCGTGCACCGTGCCGTCCACGGCGAGCCGCCAGTCCAGCTCGGTCCCGTCGACCACCAGCTCCTCGTGCTCCACGTACGTCTCCGGGGCGGCGGGCCCCAGCAGCACCCGCACCGCCTGCGGCACCTCGTGCTCGACGCCCTGCGAGACGACCGTCCCGGGCACGGTCTCGCTGAGGCGGCGGATCTGGAAGAGCTCCGCCAGCTCGGCGGCGAGTTCCGGGCGCACCGGCAGCAGCGGCGTCCCCTCGATGAGCGGCAGCAGGTCGGGGGTGTCCACCACCACGGCGTAGGCGGAGTCGACGATCTCCGCGCGGCCGTCCACCACCGCGCGCACCTCGTCGGGCAGCAGCCCGACCCGCTCGGGGTCGAGCTCGGCGAGCGCGCTGTACAGGCCGTGCAGCTGGGCGGGGGTGACGGTGCGGTCCTGGTCGGCGAGGCGGTCCAGGAGCTCGGCCGGCCCGCCCGGCTCGTCGAGCAGCGCTGCCACCGAGGTGCGCACGCCCAGGGCGCGCAGCACCTGGACGTCGTCGAAGCCGGTGGCGTCCGCCTCGTCGTAGAGGCCGCGCAGCAGGGGGTCGCCGCCGGCCGCGAGCAGTCCGGCCGGGCGGCGGCCGTCCAGCACCGGGTGGCCGCGCAGCCACCAGGCGGTGTACGGGCGGACGGTCTCGTGGGTGCCGTCGGGCATCAGCACCCGCACCGGCTGGACGAGGGCGTCCCGCAGCGGCGGGCGGGAGAGCATCGCCAGCGCCTCGGGCCAGTGGTCGTCGTCGACCAGTTCCAGGTCGCGGACGGCGACCAGTTCGGTGGCGACCGGCGGAACGGGCGTGCCGGGGAAGCGGTCCAGGACGTCCTCGCACCAGACGTCGACCGCGTCCAGCAGCCCGGCGTCGTCGGGCTCGGCGAACTCCGAGTCGCGGGGCTCCAGTTCGTCCGGGTCCAGGACGACGTCGGTGGCGCGGACCAGGGTGAAGCCGGCCAGCACGCCGCAGGCGGCGAGGGTCTCCTCGCCCCAGCGCTCGGCGATCTCCTCGTCCACCGCGAGCAGTTCGCCCTCGCGCACGACGCGGGCGAACGCGCTGCCGGGGAAGAGCAGTTCACCGGCGGGCGCGAGTTCGCCCTCCTCGTCGGGCAGGGCCAGCGCCCCCAGCCAGGGCTCGTCGCCCGGTTCCAGGTTCGCGTCGCGCACCAGCGAGAGGACCAGGTCGGCGAGTTCGTCGGCGTCCAGCGCGTTCTCGTCCCAGCCGGCGCCCTCGTCCTCGAGCGAGGCGGCGACGGCGGCGCGGACCTGGCCCGTGGTGAGGACGGCGCGGGCGGTCGCGGGCAGCGCGCCCAGCTTCTCCAGCAGGGGGTGCGCGGCGTCGGGGTGGGCGACCTTGAGACCGAGGCGGGCGAGCAGCTCCGGGTCGGCCGACGGCCCGTCGGCGGTGGGCAGCAGCACCTGGCGCGGGCCGATAACGGTGCGGCCTCCCCCGGCGAGCGGGACGGGCAGGCCGGTCAGCCGGTCGGGGTCGACGCCCAGCAGGCTGTCGTAGAGCCTGTGCCACCACTCGGCGGACTTCTCCAGCCCGGCCAGCCGGTCGATCGCCTCGGTCAGCGGGAGCCGGGCGACGCCGAGGGAGCGCAGCTCGGTGCGGCGTTCCAGCCCGGCGGGGAGCAGGGTGGGCAGCACCTCGGCGAGGACCTTGACGGTGCCGGCGCCGGCACCCTCGACGACCTCGGCGTCGCGCGGCCGCAGCGCCTCGGGCAGGTCGCTGTCCGAGCCGTCGCCGCGTGGCGGGAGGGCCGGGGGCAGGAAGGCGGTGCGGGGCAGCCGGTCGAGGACGGCCGCACGCAGGGCGCCGTCCAGTTCGCCCTTGCCGAGCGGGCCGGGGACCAGGGAGATCAGGCCCTCGCCGACCGGCCGCCAGGCGGACAGCAGCGCGGTGTAGAGGGCGGCGGCGCGCTCCACCAGGAAGTCGGTGAGCGCTCCGGGCGCGACGTGCCGGCGGGTGGTGTCCAGCGGGAAGGTGGCGATCAGCAGGGCGGGCACGCCGACCGGCTCGTCGCTGGGGGTCGGCGCGTGCAGCACGGGGCTGGTGCGGGGACGGCCGGGCGCTCCGGCGTCGTCGACGGGGACGGCCCAGGTCACCGACCAGTGCGGGCGCAGGCGCTCCTCCACGGGGCGGTCGGCGAGGAGCCGGGCGTCGAGTGCGCCGTGGTCGGCGGCGGTGCGCCAGCGGGTCGTCCCGGTCCGGGAGTCCTCGACCACGACCTCGTCGCCCTCGTCGCGGCGGCGCAGCACGCGCTCGGGCCCGTCGTCGCTCTCCACGACGACCTCGGCCAGGCCCGGCAGGGCCAGCAGCAGGGCGTCGTCCACGGCGTCCAGCAGCCGGGCGGCGAGCGCCTCGGCGGCGGTGTCGCGCAGCGGGAGGATGACGGCGGTGTCGTACGGGGCGGGCGCGGTGCCCTCGGCGGGGAAGGGCAGGCGCAGCACCGGGACGTGGCCGTCGCGGCGGCGGATCTCCTCGGCGAGGCCCGCGCTGCCCTTGGCCTCGGCCTCGGCGGCGGCGAGGTCGCGGGACTCGGCGAGGGACCAGCGGACGCCGCCGTGGCGGGAGACGACGGCGGGCTCGTCGGTGACGGCGAGGACGGCGGCGAAGCCGACGCCGAAGCGGCCGACGGCGGTGTCCGTGTCGCGTTTGGCGGAGGCGCGCAGGGTGGACAGCGACTCCACTCCGGCCGCGTCGAGCGGGGCGCCGGTGTTCGCGGCGACCAGGACGCCGTCGCGCAGGGTGAGGCGCAGGCGGCCCGGGACGCCGGCGCGGGCGGCCGCGTCGGCGGCGTTCTGGGCGAGCTCGACGACCAGGCGGTCGCGGTACCCGCCGAGGACGAGGTCCTCCTCGGCGTTGGCGTCCTCACGGAAGCGGGGCGGGGCTGTGGTCCAGGTGTCCAGGACGGCGCGGCGCAGGGGCGCCGTGCCGAAGAGGTCCGGGGCGGGGTCCGGGGCGCCGGGGTCGGTGCTCGTCACGTTCACGTGAAGGCGGCTAACGCCACGGCGGGGGCGTCCACGATCCGTCCACGAGGTGAGCCCGTTCACCTCACGGTCACCATGAGCAGGCACCATGGCGGGGTGAACACGAGCCAGACGCCCCGGACAGGACCGACGACCCCGACCTCCCGGACGGCCCCGGCGTCCCCGAGGACGCCGACGGTCGGCTTCGACCTCGACATGACCCTGATCGACTCCCGCCCGGGCATCCACGCCTGCTACACGGAGCTCTCGGCGCTGACCGGCACGTTCGTCGACGCCGATCTGGCCGTCACCCGGCTGGGCCCGCCGCTGGAGACGGAGCTGGCGCACTGGTTCCCCGAGGAGCGCGTCGCGGAGATCGCCGACGTGTACCGGGAGCTGTACCCGCGTTTCGCCGTCGCGCCGACGACCGCCATGCCCGGGGCCCGGGAGGCGGTGGACGCGGTGCGCGCGGCGGGCGGCCGGGCGGTCGTGGTGACCGCGAAGTACGAGCCGAACGCGAAGCTGCACCTGGCGCACCTCGGCATCGACGCCGACGCCGTGATCGGCGGCCTGTGGGCGGAGGCCAAGGCGGAGGCGCTGCGGGCCCAGGAGGCGGACGTGTACGTGGGCGACCACGTCGGGGACGTGCTCGGCGCGCGGCGCGCGGGCGCGCTGTCCGTCGGCGTGGCGAGCGGTCCCTGCCCGGCGGAGGAGCTCCGCGAGGCGGGCGCCGACGTGGTGCTGGCAGACCTCTCGGAGTTCCCGGGGTGGCTGGCGGGCTACCTCTCGGCGCCCACGCCGGAGCCCGAGGCCGCCTGAGCGGCGGCCGCCGCCCGGGCCTCCTGGGCCTCTCGCGCCTCGCGGCGTCCGGCCGCGGCGGACGTCAGCACGCCCGCGGCGGCGATCAGGAAGCCCACGCCCATCAGCATGCTCAGGCAGAACATGTAGACGGGGAACGGCGTGGTGCCCAGCAGGAGCGGCGCCACGGTGACCAGGGTGGCCACGGCGCCGACGACGAAGACGATCCCTCCGGCACGGACCAGGCGGTCGCCGGTGTTCAACGGTGTTTGTTCACGCACCCGACCAGGGTAGTTCCCAGCCAGGGGAAACGGCCGGGGGACGTCTTGTCGCCCGGTGTGGGCCCATTAGCCTGTAAACCGGCCGATATCGACGGCCGCCATCACCGCAACCAGCACGAGGACGAGGACGACGGACGTGCCTACCGGCCAGGTCAAATGGTTCAACAAGGAGAAGGGCTTCGGCTTCCTCTCCCGCGACGACGGCGGTGACGTCTTCGTCCACTCCTCGGTCCTGCCCGCCGGCGTCGAGGCCCTCAAGCCCGGTCAGCGGGTCGAGTTCGGCGTGGTGGCGGGTCAGCGCGGCGAGCAGGCGCTCGCCGTGACCCTGCTGGAGCCGGCCCCCTCGGTGGCCGCGGCGCAGCGGCGCAAGCCGGCCGAGCTGGCGTCCATCGTCCAGGACCTGACCACGCTGCTGGAGGGCATGGTGGCCGGCCTGGACCGGGGCCGCTACCCCGACAAGGCGGTCGGCAAGAAGGTCGCCACCCTGCTGCGGGCGGTCGCCGACGACCTGGACGTCTAGTCGCCGACGTCCGGTCGCCGGCGACCGGACGCCCAGGGGGCACGGTCACGGGAACACGGTCACGGGAAGGCGAGCGCGTCCGGCTTCAGCGCCGGGACGAGGCCCTGGTCCGCGGCGCGGTCCAGCAGGCCGCGGATCGCCGCCAGGCCCTCCTCGCCGAGGTCCGCGGTGAACTCGTTGACGTACAGGGCGATGTGCTGGTCGGCGACGGCCGGGTCCATCTCCTGCGCGTGCTCCATCACGTACGGGCGCGTCGCCTCGGGCACCGCCCAGGCGGCGCGCACCGAGGCGCGGGCCGCGTCGGCCAGCCGGTTCAGCGTGTCCTCGCCCAGGGAGCGCTTGGCGATGATCGCGCCGAGCGGGATCGCCAGCCCGGTGGTGGCCTCCCAGTGCTCGCCCATGTCGGCCAGTTTGGTCAGGCCGTAGTCCTGGTAGGTGAAGCGCGCCTCGTGGATGACCAGGCCGGCGTCCACCCTGCCGTCGCGGACCGCGGGCATGATCTCGTGGAACGGCATGACCACGATCTCGCCGACGCCGCCGGGCACCTCGGCCGCCGCCCACAGCCGGAACAGCAGGTAGGCGGTGGAGCGCTCGCTCGGCACGGCGACGGTGCGCCCGGCCAGGTCGCCGGGGGCGACGGCGTCCCGGGTGAGCACCAGAGGGCCGCAGCCGCGGCCCAGCGCGCCGCCGCAGGGCAGCAGCGCGTACTCGTCCAGCACGTACGGCAGCACCGCGTACGACACCTTCAGCACGTCGAACTCGCCGCGCTCGGCCATGCCGTTGGTGATGTCGATGTCGGCGAAGGTGACGTCGAGGACGGGCGCGCCGGGGATCCGGCCGTGGGCCCACGCCTCGAAGACGAAGGTGTCGTTCGGGCAGGGCGAGTAGGCGATGCGCAGCGCGGCGGCGTGCCCGGCCTGCGCGGCGGCGTGCTCGGTCTGCGCGACGGCGGCAGGGGTGACGACGGCGGCGGGGGTGTGCTTCGGCGTGTCGCTCATGGCTCCACTCTCTCGGTGCTGAAGCGCCTCAGGACGGGGGCGAGCCCCTCGAAGGCGGCGGTGAGGGCGGCCAGCGCCTCGGGGATCCGCCAGGCGGCGCGGTCGCGGGGGCCGACCGGGTTGGAGACGGCCCGGATCTCCAGCACGGGGACGCCGTGCGCGGCGGCCGCCTCGGCGACGCCGAAGCCCTCCATCGCCTCGGCGAGCGCGCCGGGGTGACGGGAGAGCAGCAGCGCGGCGCGCCCTGCTGTGCCGGTGACGGTGGAGGCGGTGAGGACCGGGCCGGTGGCCGCTCCGGTGGCCTCGGCGGCGGCGCGGACCAGGTCGGCGGGCGGGCGGTGCGTGACGGCGCCGAAGCCGAGCTCGGTGACCGGCAGGAAGCCGTCGGCGGTCTCGGCGCCCAGGTCGGCGGCGGTGATCTCGTCGGCCACCACCAGCGAGCCGACGGGCGCGGCGGGCGCGAAGCCGCCGCCGATGCCGGCCGAGACGACCAGGCGGTAGGGCTCGCCGCGCAGGGCGGCGGCGGTGAGCGCGGTGGCGGTGGACGCGGCGGCGAGCGCGGGGCCGACGCCGGCCGCGAGGAGGTCGGGGCCGTCCGGGAGTCCGCGCACCAGCAGGCCGCCGGGCAGCGCCGCCTCAGCGGCGACGGGGCCGAACGCGCGGGCCACCGCGTCCCCTTCGGCGGGGACGGCGGTGGCCACCAGTACGCGGGTCATGCCGGGCACGGCGCGGTCAGGCGTCGTCGCCGCGCTTGAGCTTGAACGTCCACAGGCCGGTGGTCTTGGCCTTGTCGTCCTCGTCCAGCGCCTGGATGGCGACGACGGTGGAGTTGCCCTGGGCGCCGTACTGGGAGCTGAAGAAGACGCTGCCGGGGATGGTCCGGTAGGTGCGGCCGCTGTCCTCGACGAGCGGGCGGCCGTTCATCAGGATCACCCAGCGGCTGTCGGCGATCTCCTGGTCGACGCCGAACCGGACGGTCTCGTCCTGGTTCACCTTCAGGGTCGGGACGTCCTTGTCCTGCAGGCAGGAGGTCAGCTCCTCGGAGCCGATCGCCTTGCCGTCGTTCCAGCAGGAGGCCTCCGAGTGGACCGTGTCCGTGTTCACGGTCACGGTGGCGACCGGCGACGGCGCGTCGCAGGCGGAGAGTGCGAGCAGCCCGGCGGAAACGGCGCCGGCGGCGGCGACGGCTCGGCGGCGGCGCGCGGCGGAGTGCATCGTGGTCATGGCCGAAGGCTATCTGGCCCCGGCAACGACAAGGTCACGCGGGGGTCGGCGTGCCGTCCCCCGCGCCGCCCATACGGTGCGAACCGCCGTGTGGGGGGCGCTTTCGCCTCCTGGGCAGGCCAGGTGAGGGGCCGGGCGGGGCGCTTGCCGCGCCGCATCCCGGCGACGGGCCGCGCGAGCCCGCGACCGGGTCAGGAGTGGCCCAGGTCCTCCGTGGAGGAGTCGGCCGTGGCGGGGACGGAGCCCTCGTCGGGGACCGAGACGGGGTGCAGGACCATCGACTCGACCCGGGTCTCGTCGAGGACCGGCGGCGCGGGCCGCGGCGGCTTCGGCATCACGGCGGCCTCCGAGTGGGCGCCGCAGCCGTACCCGAGCGACACCACGCGTCCGTCCGCGGGCGAGAACTCGTTGGCGCACACGCCGAACGCCTGGCCCAGCGAGCCGCCCACCCGGGCGAGGAAGCCGCAGCTCACGCAGGTGGCGGGCGCCGCCTGCGCCATCGGGGCCTTCGGGCCGAAGGAGTCCTCCCACCGGTCGGCGGCGGAGTGCAGCCCGTAGCGGGAGAGCACCCGGGCCCGGCGCAGGCCCAGCTCCTCGGCGACGGCCGCGATCGTGCCGCGGGCCGGGGTGACCGGCAGCTCCGCCGGTCCGGCTCCCTCGACCTCGGCGTCCTCCGCCTCGGCCAGCGCGGCCATCTCGTCGGAGACCGCGGAGTTCGGCGCGGGCTCGTCCTCGCCGCTCCAGCCCGGCTCCAGGCGCAGGTCGTCGGCGCCTGTCGGCAGGAGGTCGCCGGGGCCGAGGTCGCCCGGCCGCAGCCGCTCGCTCCACGGCACCCATTCGGGGGCGAGCAGCGAGTCGGGGCCGGGCAGCAGCACCGTCTCGTCCAGGGTGACGATCTTGGCACGGGAGGCCCGGGCCACCGTCACGGCCCAGCGCCAGCCGCGGTAGCCGAGGTCCCGGCACTCGAAGAAGTGGGTGACGACGCGGTCCCCCTCGGAGACCGTGCCGACGTGTTCGCCGACGACTCCCGGCGCGGCGGCCTCCTCGGCTGCGGCGCGGGCGAGGTCGACGGCCTCGGCGCACAGGCGGTCGGGGGTGCGGCTTCGCGTTGTCGCTGCGCTCACAGGTATCGCTTCTCTCCTACGCCGTCTCACGGGTGCACGCGTACGGCGGCGGGGCGGACGGAGCGGACCGAAGGGCCGCGTCGACGTCCGCGCCCGATCGCGCTCGGGCGCACCTATGTCATCCATTCTGCGGGATGAGGTTCAGGCGCGCAGCCGAGTGCAACCACCACGGCGCGCAACCGAACGCTACCTTCTCCGTGGCCGTCGGCCCACACCGGCGGGCGGTTCCGGCGTTCCCGATCGGCGCGCGAGGGTCTCGCGGGACGTGCCGGCCCTTCCTCCGACAATCCGAACCGCCCGGACGGAACAGCGCATAACCGCCGCGGGCGGGGCACTATGACGGGGTGGCAGCCGTACGGACGTCCCGGGGAGCCGGGGGGCGAACCATCGGCGGAGCGGACCGTGACGACGGACCGTTCCGTGCCGTCGGACGTGCCCTGAGGTCCCCGTTCGGCGCGCTGGGCCGGCTGATCCGCCGGGTCACCCACGCGCACGGGGCGGGCGAGTCGGGGCTGGGCAAGCTGATCGAGCTGCACGCGGTGAACGGGGCGGGCGACGTCCTGATCACCGTGGCGCTGGCCTCCACCGTTTTCTTCTCCGTCCCCACCGACGAGGCGCGCGGGCGCGTCGCGCTGTACCTGGCGATCACCATGGCGCCGTTCGCGCTGCTCGCCCCGGTGATCGGACCGCTGATCGACCGCATCCCGTACGGCCGCCGGGCCGCCATGGCGACCGCGATGGGGGCGCGGGCGGTGCTGGCGCTCGTCCTCACCGGGGCGGTGGTCGGCGGCGGCATCCAGCTGTACCCGGCGGCGCTGGCGGTGCTGGTGTGCTCCCGGACGTACGGGGTGGTGCGCAGCGCGGTGGTGCCACGCCTGCTGCCGCGCAAGTTCTCGCTGGTCAAGGCGAACTCCCGGGTCACCCTCGGCGGGCTGATCGCCACCGGCGTGGCCGCGCCGGTCGGGGCGGCGCTGCACCAGCTCGGGCCGCGGTGGCCGCTGTACGCGGCGTGCGCGGTGTTCGTCGCGGGGACGCTGCTGTCCTTCTCGCTGCCGAAGAAGGTCGACTCCGCGAAGGGGGAGGAGCCGGCGCTGCTGGCGGCCGACCCCGAGCACCTGCACGGCCCGCACCGGCGCAGCCCAGGGGACCGGCCCCGGCTGGCGCTGCGCGCGGTCGGCACGAGCGTGACGCACGGGCTGGCGGTCAACGCCTCGCAGCGGGTGCTCTCCGGGTTCCTGCTGTTCTTCCTGGCCTTCCTGCTGCGGGAGCACCCGCTGAGCGGGCAGAGCGTGGCCGTCTCGATGGGCATCGTCGGCGTCTCGGCGGGCACCGGCAACGCACTGGGCACGGCGGTCGGCGCGTGGGTGCGGGCCCGGGCGCCGGAGCGGATCATCGTGTCGGTGGTCGCGCTGGTGGTGTTCGCGGGGGCGCTGGCCGCGGCGTTCTTCGGGGCGGCGATGGTGGCGGTCCTCGCGGGCGTGGCCGGGTTCGCCCAGGCGCTGTCCAAGCTCTCGCTCGACGCGATGATCCAGCGGGACGTCCCCGAACAGGTGCGGACCTCCGCCTTCGCCCGCTCCGAGACCACACTGCAGCTCGCCTGGGTGGTCGGCGGCGCGATCGGCATCTCCCTCCCCCTGGTGGGCCCCCTGGGCATGGCCGTCGCCGCGGCCATCGTCGGCATCGGCTGGGCCACCACCGTCCGCGGCCTCCTCCACAGCGCGGCGGCAACGGGCCGCCGCACCCTGGCCTGACGACGGGGCCCGGCCCGGGGGCGGCGTGCCCTCACGTGACGGCACGGTCCGGGGGCGCGCCTCCACCGTCCCCGCGCGGGCGGCTCGGACCCACCTCCCCGCCCGCAGCTGAGCTGCCGCTCCCGCCCCTTGCGTGCGGCTGAGCCACCATGCCCGCCCCCCTGCGGACGGCCGGGCGCGCGCGGCACCGTGCCTGCGCACCCCCTGCGGGCGCCTGGGCCGCCCAGGGGGCGATGGGGGTGCTCCCTGGACGAAGTCCTTGGGGGAGGCGGGCGCAGGGGCGGCGCCTCCGCGGCGAGGCTCGTCCCACCTGGCGCGAGCCGACGGCACCGTACGCACGTGACCCCCGCCGCAGCGCGGGCCAAGCTGAGCTCCGGCGGCCGGCGCCCTCTGGTTCCCCCGACCCGCCCCCTTCCCCAGAGGGCTTACGTCGCGTGGAGCGAGCCGCTTCGTGAGGACATGAGGCCCTGCGCCCACCCTCCCCCAGACTTCGTCCGGGGGGACCCCCATCGCCCCGCGGCACGATTGCCCGCAGGGGGTGAGGCCCAGCGGCACGATGCCCGCAGGGGGGCCACTGCGGCCAAGGCCCGGGTCAAGTCGCCTCACGCCGGCAGGCCGGCCGTGGTGTCGGGCGCGGTGGCCGCTGAGAGGCCGGGGGCACTCACGCCTGTCGGCGGCGGGTGTGCCAGAGGACGTAGGCGGCCGTGAGGACGGCGGCGGCGCGCAGGACCCAGGGGCCGGTCTCGGTGAGGGCGGCGGCGAGTTCGCCGTCGAGGAGGGGGGCTCCCCAGCGGCCCCGGGCGCGGCCCCAGAGCCAGACGACGCCGCCCGCGACGGCGAGGCCCGGCATGATCATGAGCGCCCACCGCGTCCCGCCCGGCCCGAGCCGCCGTGAGCCCCAGACGATCAGCCAGCCCAGGGCCAGCGGCAGCAGGTGACCCAGCACCGCGCCCGCGACCAGCAGCAACGCGGCGGCGATCAGGGCGGGACTGCCGAGGCCCGCCCCGCCGCCGGCGCCCTTGCGCCCGCGGCGGAGCCACCCGAACCGCCGGCCCGCCGGGACGACGGCCGGCGCCACCGCTCCCGGGTCCGGCGGCAGGGCGGCGTCCGCCCCGGCCCCGGGGTCCCCGTCGCGTGCACGCTCCCGCGGAGGCGGCTTGAGCATCTCGGGGATCTCGACGCCCCCGGTGAACCCGGGCACCTCGTCGGGCCCCGCCACCGGGTCCACCCGCCACCAGTCGCCCGCCGCGGTGGCCTCGTCCTCCCGCTGCTTCGGCACGCTCCTGCGCAGCCCCCACAGCCGGGACCCCTGAGGGGCGGACGGCGCGGCCTCGGGCGAGGGCGACCCCGCCGCCGAGGGCGCCGAGGACGCGGGCTCCGATGACGCGGCGGCCGCGGCGGCGGGAGCCTGTGCCACGGGGGCCGACGGGGCGGCGGGGGGCGTGTCGGGGGCCGCCCGCTGGACCGGCACCGACCCGCCGGCCGCCGCGACGACCGCGTCCGGCGACCCCAGCCGGTCCAGGATCCGCCGCACCGTCGCGGGACCGTCCCCCATCGCCTTGGCGCGCCGCCGGTCGATCTCGCCGCGCAGCTCCGTCACCAGCCGCATCCGCGTCGCCGACGGCAGCTGCCGCTGCTGGGCGACGTCGCCGACCCGGCTCAGGTAGTCGTAGACCAGCCGGTCGCTCTCGATCCCCACGTGCTCAACCTCCCGTGCCACCGCCCTGCCGCCGCCCCGCGCTCCCCCGGGCCCGCGCCTTCGCACGCTAGCGCAGAGACACCGCCGCGGCCCCGGAACGCCGCCCCTGACACTCCCCGGGACCCGCCGCCCCGCCTGCCCCTCCACAGGCCTGCCCAGGCTGTGACGGTCCCACCCACTACCGTTAGGCGGATGAGCACCGAGGAGAAGCCGGCGGCAACCCCCCGTTCCCTCGCGGAGGCGTTGCGCGCCCGGGACGACGCGTCGTTGTCCGCGCTGCTGCGCGCCCGCCCCGACCTGGTGACCCCCGTCCCCACCGACCTGACGCAGCTGGCCACCCGCGCCGGCACCCGCGCGTCCGTGGCGCGCGCCCTGGAGCGGCTGGACCGCTTCACCCTGCAGACCGCCGAGGCGCTGGCGGTCGCCGCCGACCCGGCGTCCTACGACGAGCTGCTGCGGCTGATGGCGGGCGAGCAGGGGGACGATCCGCACGCCGCCGACTCCCCGGTGGCCCGCGCCCTCCCGCACGCCGTGGCGAAACTGCGCGAGCAGGCCCTGGTGTGGGGCGACGACGCCCGGCTGCGGCTGGTGCGCACGGCCCGCGAGGTGATGGCGCCCACGCCGCGGCACCCCTCGCCGACCGGCCTGGGCCCGACGGTGGCGGAGGCCGCCGTCCCCATGTCGCCCAACCGGGTGCAGGACATCCTGGCCACCGCCGGCCTGTCGTCGACACACGACGCGGTCTCCGCGGTCACCGCGCTCACCGACCTGTTCACCGACCCGCAGCGGATGTCCGACCTGCTGTCCGACGCGCCCGTCGACTCCCTGGAGATCCTGGACCGCCTGGTGTGGGGCCCGCCCTACGGCCAGGTGACGCACGACCCCGCGCCCAGACTGCGCTGGCTGATGGACCGCGGCCTGCTGCTGCCGATCGCCCCCGGCACCGTCGTGCTGCCCCGCGAGGTGGCGCTGCACCTGCGCGGCGGGCGCGCCCACCGGGTCACCGAGCCGCAGCCGCCCGCGGTGCGGGCCGCCACGCAGCACCCGCCGCAGGTGGTGGACGCCACCGCGGCCGGGCAGGCGTACCAGGCGCTGGTGACGGTGGAGGACCTGCTGAAGCTGTGGGACGGCGGCGGCCCGGCCGTGCTGCGGGCCGGCGGGCTCAGCGTGCGCGACCTGAAGCGGACCGCCGTGTCGCTCGGGGTGTCCGAGCCGGAGGCGGCGTTCTGGCTGGAGCTCGCCTTCGCGGCGGGCCTGCTGGCCTCCGACGGCGAGGCCGACGAGCGGTACGCGCCGACCCCCGCCTCCGACGCGTGGCTGGAGGGACCGCCCGCCGAGCGGTGGGCGCGGCTGGCCGAGGCCTGGCTGACGGCCACCCGCACGCCCGGCGTGGTGGGCGGCCGGGACGCCAAGGACCGTGCGCTGTCCGCGCTCGGTCCCGGCCTGGACCGTTCCGCCGCGCCGGAGGTGCGGCACCGGGTGCTGACGCTGGCGGCCTCGCTGCCGTCGGGCGCCGCGCCGGACGAACGGTCGCTGCTGGAGCGGCTCCAGTGGGAGCGCCCGCTGCGACGGGCGGACGGTTCGGCCGGCTCCTCCGGCGGGCCGGGCGGCGGCGAGGAGGACCTGCGGACCCGGATCGCCCGCTGGACGCTGGAGGAGGCCGAACGCCTCGGCGTCAGCGGGCGCGGCGCGCTGTCCTCGCACGGCCGCGCGCTGCTCCTCGGCGAGGTGCGGGAGCCCGCGGCGGCCGGGGCGCACGAGGGGACGCCCGACGAAGTGCCCGGCGGGACGGAGGCGGTCGGCGGCCACGGCTCCACCGCCGTCGCGGACACCGGGCCGGGCGACAGGCTCCCGGTCCACCGTCACCACGACGTCCACGACCACCCCGGCGGGGCCACCGGCGGCCCCGAGCGGATCCCCGCTCCGCTGCCGCCCGCCGAGCAGGCCGAGGCCGCGGACCTCGCGGCCCGGGTCCTCACGCCGCTGCTGCCCGCGCCGCTGGACCACGTGCTGCTGCAGGCCGACCTCACGGCGGTCGCGCCGGGGCCGCTGGTGCGGCCGCTGGCCGAGACGCTGGACGTGCTGGCGGAGGTGGAGTCCAAGGGCGGCGCCACGGTCTACCGGTTCACGCCCGGTTCGGTGCGGCGCGCGCTGGACTCCGGCCGCACCGCCGCCGACCTGCACGCCTTCCTCGCCGCGCACTCCCGCACGCCGGTGCCGCAGCCGCTGGCCTACCTGATCGACGACGTGGCCCGGCGGCACGGCGTGCTGCGGGTGGGCGCGTCCTCCTCGTACGTGCGGTGCGACGACGAGAAGGTGCTGGAGGAGATCCTGGCCGACGGACGGTCCTCCGGGCTGGGCCTGCGGCGGCTGGCGCCCACCGTGCTGGCGGCGCGGACCGACCCGACGGCGCTGCTGGAGGGTCTGCGGTCGATGGGGTTCGCCCCGGCCGCGGAGTCGCCGGAGGGCGACGTGCTGATCGCCCGCGCCGCCGCGCACCGGACCCCGCCGCGCGCGGTGCCGCAGCCGGTGCCGGAGGGGCCGCCGACGCCCGACGGACCGGCGCTGTCCGCCGCGGTGCGGGCGATCCGTGCGGGGGACGACGCCTCGACCGCGCCGCTGCGGGCGCCGGACGGGGCGGAGGGGGACCTGCCGCGCGGTTCGGCGGCGGACACGCTGGCCACGCTGCAGATGGCGGTCATGACGGGCACCCGCGTGCTGATCGGTCACCTCGACGCGGCGGGGATCGCCACCCAGCGGGTGCTGACGCCGCTCAGCGTGGAGGGCGGCTTCGTCACCGCCCATGACCACACGGCCGCGGGCGTCCGCACGTACCCCCTCCACCGCATCACCGGCGTCGCCGAACTCGACGACGAGGCGTGACGCGCCGGAGGGGCGCGACGGGGGCGACGGGCGTACCGCGGGCGGGTCCGGCGGCGGCACCACCGGACCGCCGGACCGCGGGCGGCGCCCGCCGGCCCGCCCGCGTCGGGGTCCGTCAGTCGGCGGCGAGCACGTCGTCGGCGTCGACGATGCGGTATGCGTACCCCTGCTCGGCCAGGAACCGCTGCCGGTGCGCCGCGAAGTCCTGGTCGACGGTGTCCCGCGCGACCACCGAGTAGAAGTGCGCCTGGTGCCCGTCCGCCTTCGGCCGCAGCACCCGCCCCAGCCGCTGCGCCTCCTCCTGCCGGGACCCGAACGTCCCCGACACCTGGATGGCGACCGTCGCCTCCGGCAGGTCGATCGAGAAGTTGGCGACCTTCGAGACGACCAGCACGTTGATCTCGCCGTTGCGGAACGCGTCGAACAGCTTCTCCCGCTGCGCGTTGCTGGTCTCGCCCTTGATGACCGGGGCGCCCAGGTGCTCGCCCAGTTCGTCGAGCTGGTCGATGTACTGCCCGATGACCAGGATCTGCTGCCCGGCGAACTTCCGGACCAGCGCCTGAGTCACCTTCCGCTTGGTGGCCGTCGTCGCGCAGAAGCGGTACTTCTCCTCCGTCTCGGCGGTGGCGTACGCCAGCCGCTCGGAGTCGGTGAGGTTGACCCGCACCTCGACGCAGTCGGCGGGCGCGATGTACCCCTGCGCCTCGATCTCCTTCCACGGCGCGTCGAACCGCTTGGGCCCGATCAGCGAGAAGACGTCGGACTCCCGGCCGTCCTCGCGCACCAGCGTGGCGGTCAGCCCGAGCCGCCGCCGGGCCTGGAGGTCGGCGGTGAACTTGAAGACCGGCGCGGGCAGCAGGTGCACCTCGTCGTAGAGGATCAGCCCCCAGTCGCGGGAGTCGAACAGCTCCAGGTGCGGGTAGACGCCCTTCCGCCGGGTCGTCAGCACCTGGTAGGTGGCGATGGTGACCGGCCGGATCTCCTTCTTCGTGCCGCTGTACTCGCCGATCTCGTCCTCGGTCAGCGAGGTGCGCCGCACCAGCTCGGACTTCCACTGCCGGGCGGAGACCGTGTTGGTGACCAGGATCAGCGTGGTCGACTTCGCCTCGGCCATGGCGCCCGCGCCGACCAGCGTCTTGCCCGCGCCGCAGGGCAGCACGACGACGCCGCTGCCGCCGTGCCAGAAGTTCTCCACCGCCTGCCGCTGGTACGGCCGCAGCTGCCAGCCGTCCTGGTGCAGGTCGATCGGGTGCGCCTCGCCGTCGATGTACCCGGCGAGGTCCTCGGCGGGCCAGCCCAGCTTGAGCAGCGTCTGCTTGATCTGGCCGCGCTCGGAGGGGTGCACGGCCACCGAGTCGGCGTCGATCCGGACGCCGACCAGCGGGGCGATCCGCTTGGACTTCAGCACCTCCTCCAGCACCGGCCGGTCGGTGGTGGTGAGCACCAGGCCGTGCACGGGGTGCTTGGAGAGCGTCAGCCGGCCGTAGCGGTCCATCGTCTCGGCGATGTCGACCAGCAGCGCGTGCGGCACCGGGTAGCGGCTGTAGGTGACCAGCGCGTCGACGACCTGCTCGGCGTCGTGCCCGGCGGCGCGGGCGTTCCACAGGCCGAGCGGCGTGATCCGGTAGGTGTGGATGTGTTCGGGCGCCCGCTCCAGTTCGGCGAAGGGCGCGATGACCCGACGGCAGTCGTCGGCCTGCTCGTGGTCGACCTCCAGCAGCAGTGTCTTGTCACTCTGCACGATCAGCGGACCGTTCACCCCGCGCCACCTCTCCCTCATGGCCGCACCTCGTCGGCCAAACGTCCAGTGTGCATCACTTGGGGCGGGGCGCGGGGTGACCCGGGCCACCAGCCGGCCGGCACGGGCGGGCCTTCGGCCCGTGGTGGCGAAAACGCGTTGGCGCCGCCCCCGCGCGGGGGCGTAGGATCCCGCGTCTCCCGCCTCCGTGCCCCGGAGTGCCGCCGACCGGACGGAAACCGGCCGGTCCGCCGCCCCCGCGCCTCGCGCCCGGCGGCCGTCACCGCACACCATCAGGTACGCACGTCCGGAGGCATGCCGTGTCCAGCACGACCCCGTCCAGCCCGTCCGACGCTCCCGCCGACGACCCTCATGCCGGTGACCCGCTCGCCCGGGAGCGCGCCCACCTGGCGGCCTCGCGGGCCGCTCTGCGGGCCATGCGGGAGGACGTCGAGGCCCTCGACATCAGCGACGTCACCGCCAACTGGGTGAACGCGCAGATCCTGACCCGGCAGATCGACGAACGCATCCGGTCCCTCGCCGACCTCAGCGACACGCCGCTGTTCTTCGGCCGCCTCGACTTCCTGCACGCGCCGGGCGCCGACCGGGCGGAGGGCGCCGGCGGGGAACGGTTCTACATCGGGCGGCGGCACGTGCACGACGCCGACGGCGACCCCATGGTGATCGACTGGCGCGCACCGGTCTCCCAGGCGTTCTACCGGGCCTCCCGCAAGGACCCGATGGACATCGGGCTGCGCCGCCGCTTCGGCTACACGGGCGGCGAGCTCACCGCGTACGAGGACGAGCGCCTGACCGACCCGGCGGAGGCGGAGACCACCAGCCGGCTGCTCCAGCAGGAGATCGAGAAGCCGCGCGTCGGCCCGATGCGCGACATCGTGGCGACCATCCAGCCGGAGCAGGACGAGATCGTCCGCTCGGGGCTGGGCGGCACGGTCTGCGTGCAGGGAGGCCCCGGCACCGGGAAGACCGCGGTCGGCCTGCACCGGGTGGCGTTCCTGCTGTACGCCTACCGGGAGCGACTGGCCCGCACCGGGACGCTGGTGATCGGGCCGAACCGCTCCTTCCTGCACTACATCGAGCAGGTGCTGCCGGCGCTGGGCGAGCTGGAGGTCAAGCAGGCCACCGTGGACGACCTGGTCGCCCAGGTCTCCGGCGTCGAGGTGCGCGGCGCCGACGAGCCGGCCACCGCGCTGCTCAAGGGCGACGCGCGGATGGCCGAGGTGGTGCGGCGGGCCGTGCGCTCGCACGTCACGACGCCCACCGAACCGGTGGTGGTGGTCCGCGGCTCGCGGCGGTGGCGGATCCCGGCGTACGAGCTCGAGGAGATCGTCACCGAGCTGCTCGGCCGGGACATCCGCTACGGCGCGGCGCGGGAGGCGCTGCCGCAGCGGATCGCGCACGCGGTGCTGGTGCGGATGGAGCAGTCCGGGGAGGCGCCGGACGACCGGGTGCAGGACTCGGTGGCCCGCAACGCGGCGGTGAAGGCGGCCGTGAAGGCGGTGTGGCCGCCGGTGGACCCGGCGAAGCTGGTGCTGCGGCTGCTGTCCGACCCGGAGTTCCTCGCCGAGCAGGCGGAGGGCGTGCTCACCGGGGACGAGCAGAAGCTGCTGCTGTGGACGAAGCCGGCGCGGTCGGTGCGGTCCGCGAAGTGGTCGGCGGCGGACGCGGTGCTGATCGACGAGGCGGCCGACCTGGTGCAGCGGACGCCGTCGCTGGGGCACGTGGTGCTGGACGAGGCGCAGGACCTCTCCCCGATGCAGTACCGCGCGGTGGGCCGCCGCTGCACCACCGGCTCGGCGACGGTGCTGGGCGACCTCGCGCAGGGCACCACGCCGTGGGCCACGCGCAGCTGGGACGAGGCGCTGCGGCACCTCGGCAAGCCGGACGGGGCGGTGGAGGAGCTCACCGCCGGTTTCCGTGTGCCGACGGACGTGATCACGTACGCCTCGCGGCTGCTGCCGCACATCGCGCCGGGGCTCACGCCGGTCGCCTCGGTCCGTGAGAACCCCGGGTTCTTCGACATCCGGCCGGTCGAGGACACCGGGGCCGTCGTCGCGGCCTGCGAGGAACTGCTGGGCAACGAGGGGTCGGTGGGGCTGATCGCCGCGGACGCGCGGGTGCCGGTGCTGGCCGAGGCGCTGGCCGCGGCGGGCGTCGAGCACCTCGCGCCGGGCGAGGAGACCACCGCCGCCGTCCGGCTCACCCTGGTGCCGGCCTCGCTGGCCAAGGGCCTGGAGTACGACTACGTGGTGCTCGACGAGCCGCAGGCCGTGGTCGACGGTGAGCCCGACGAACGCACCGGCCTGCGGCGCCTCTACGTCACCCTCACCCGAGCCGTCTCCGGCCTCGTCGTCACCCACGCGACGTCGCTGCCCACCCAGCTCACCTGACGACACGACCCCGCGGCCCGGCGGCCCGGCGGCCCCGCGGCCCGGCGGCCCGGCGGCCCGGCGGCCCGGCAGCCGGGCGGCCGGGC
>NZ_JBHTVQ010000025.1:0-93633 GCF_042792855.1 Streptomyces sp. NPDC056600 | reverse complement strand
GCCCCCGCACGGGAGGGGCCGGGCCGACGCCCGGCGGGCACGCCGGCGCCCGGCGGGCACGCCGGGCGCCCGCCGACGGCCGGTCCGGGCGGCTCACCCGGCGGCGTACCCGTCGAGGTAGTCCAGGTCCCGGCGCGCCGGGCCGACGTGCACGTCCCCGTCGCGGACCTGCCACTCGGCGGGGCCGTCCGTCTCGTGGCTCACCAGGAACCACCCGGTGACCCGGTCCCCGTCCTCGTCCGAGGCGGGGATCCGGGCGACCGTCCGCAGCTGCTCCAGGACGTCCTCGAGGGCGGAGGCGCGGATGCTCGCGCCGTAGAAGGCGTAGGAGCTCCAGTTGTACGGCTGGGGAAAGACCCAGCCGCCGCGGTAGGGGAAGTCGGGGCCGATCGCGTCGACGATCCGCCGGATCTCCGCCATCTGCCGGTCGTCTCCCTCCACGAAACCCCTGACCTCGGCGAAGACTCCCATTGACCTTTCCCCTCCGCTGAACTTGGCTGGTCCCCGAGCATCGTGCCGAACAAGGGGAGACCGTGGCCGGAACCGTAGTCGCCGTCAGCCGGAGCAAGGAGCACACCTTCACCAAGCCCACCGAGGAGAGCATCACCCTGCTCGCCGGGCTCGGTGTGGAGGGCGACGCCCACGCGGGCGTGACCGTGAAGCACCGGTCGCGCGTCGCGCAGGACCCGACGCAGCCGAACCTCCGCCAGGTGCACCTCCTCCACACCGAGCTGTTCGACGAGGTCGTGTCGGCCGGTTACGTGGTGGCGCCGGGCGAGATGGGCGAGAACGTCACCACCCGTGGCGTGGACCTGCTCGGCCTGCCCACCGGCACGCGGCTGCGGCTCGGCGAGGAGGCGGTCGTCGAGGTGACCGGCCTGCGCAACCCCTGCCTGCAGATCGACAACTACCAGCGGGGCCTGCTGCGGCAGGTCGTGGGCCGCGACGAGCACGGCGAGGTGATCCGCAAGGCGGGCGTCATGGGCGTGGTCCTCACCGGCGGCGTCGTCCGCCCCGGCGACACCATCACGGTCACCCTCCCCGCGGAACCGCACCGGCCCCTCGAGAAGGTCTGACTCAGCCGGGGCGTCGCGCTGGGCCGCCGGGCGGCCGTGTCCACGGCCCTGGGGGACGAGCTGGGGCTGCTGGTCCAGGTGGCGGCCGTCGCCCTCGGCCTGGACGAGCTCCTCCAGCGTTCCCAGCTCGCCTTCTCGCTGCTGGGACTCGCCGGTGCGCTGTACCTCGTGTACCTGGGCGTGCGGACCTGGCTGTCCCGCGGGTCGCTGTTCCCGCAGGACGGGGCGGGTGCCGGGCTCCCCGCGGCACGGACGGGCAGGGTCCTCCGCGACGGCCGGACTTGGCGTCACCCCACCCGGTCGCCCAGGACCGGTGCGACCGTCTTCAGCGCGCCCGAGGCCTGTTCCTCGAGCGCGTCGAGGAGGAGCGCGGTCTCCGGGTGGTCCTGCCGACGGCCGAGGGTGGCGACGCCGATGTGGCGGGTCGGAGCCGGGGCGCGCACCGGGACGGTGCGGACGCCTTCCACCACGGGCGCGAGGGCGACGGAGGGGACCAGCGAGACGCCCACGCCCGCGGCGACCAGGGAACGGGCGAAGAAGTAGTCGGTCGTGGTGCCGCGCAGCCGCAGTTCGAACCCGGCCTGCGCGGCGTGGCGGCGCAGATAGGCCTCGGTGGTGAGGCAGCCCAGCACCCATGCCTCGTCGGCCAGTTCGGCCAGGTCCAGCGCGTCGCGGCCGGCGAGCGGATGGGCCTGCGGCAGGACGAGGTGGAGCGGGTCCTCCAGCAGCGGGGTCCATCGGACGCCGCGGCCCGCCCCGCCGGGCAGCGGGCCGTCGAAGTGGTAGGCGAGCGCGAGGTCCACGGCGCCCTGCCGCAGCAACGGAAGGCTGTCCGCGGGTTCGCACTCCCGCACGTGCAGCTCCATACCGGGCCGGGCGGCCGAGAGCTTCGCCAGCGCGCCGGGGAGCAGCAGCCTGCCGCCGCTGGTGAAGGTGGCGACCGTCAGCCGGGAGCGCCCGGTGCCGATCCGGTCGACCTCGCGCCGCGCGTGTTCCAGTTCCGCCGCCACCGCCTCCGCGGCGCCGACCATGATCCGGCCGGACCGGGTGAGGGTGACGCCCCGCGTGCTGCGGACGACGACCTGGGCGCCCAGGCTCCGCTCCAGCGCGGCCACGTGCTGCGAGACGGCCGAGGGCGTCAGGCGCAGTGCGGCGGCGGCCCGGTTGAAGCTGCCGTGTTCCGCCACTGCCCGCAGGACACGGAGCCGGTGCACGTCTGTCAACAGTTCTCCTTAACACCCGACCAGCTGGTCGGCACTTCTGCCGGTGACGCCGGACCTCCAGGGTGGAGGCATGAGCGACAGGATCTGTGTGATCGGCGGAAATCGTTACTTCGGGCGGTTGTTGGTGGAGCGCGCCCTGGCGGCAGGCCATCAGGTCACCGTGGTCAACCGGGGCTCCGCCGCCCCGCCCGCCGGGGCGGACCACGTCGTCGCCGACCGGGACGACGAGGTCTCCCTCGGCGCCGCGCTCGGCTCCCGGGTGTTCGACGTGGTGGTCGACCAGGTCTGCTACACGCCGGTGCAGGCCGCCGTCGCCGCCCGCGTGTTCGGCGGCCGCACCCGGAGATACGTGCTGACCTCCACCATCGAGGTCTACCACCCGGCGAGTGCCCGGCTTCCCGTCGTCCCGGTGGGCACCCCGGTGCCGGAGGAGGTCGTGGCCCCCACCACGTGGCCCGTGTCCGCCGACCTGCCCTGGCACGACGCGGCCTACTGGGACGCCCACTACGGCGAGGGCAAGCGCCAGGCGGAGGCGGTCCTCGCCCGGGCCGGCGGGTTCGGCTTCGCGTCCGTGCGCAGCGCCCACGTACTCGGCGGCGGGGAGCGGGAGTGGACCGGCCGGCTCGCCCACTACACGGAGCGGGTGGCCCGCGGCGAGGAGATCGCCGTGCACGCCGAACCGCTGCCCTCGGTCTTCGTCCACCACGAGGAGCTGGCCGCCTTCCTGCTGTGGGCGGCCGTCGGCAGTGACTTCACCGGCCCGGTCAACGCCTGCTCCGACGGTTTCCTCGACGTGTACGGCCTGTGCGAGGAGGTCGCCGCGCGGACCGGGCGGCGGCCCGCCTACCGTGTGGTCGAGCCGGGCGAGGCCGCGTCGCCGTTCTCCTTCGACCGGCACTACGCGATGAGCAACGCCCGCGCCAAGGAGCTCGGTTTCGCCTTCTCGCCCCTGGCCCGATGGCTGCCCGCGGCCGTCGCCGAGGCGGTCGACGGAGCCGACGCGACCGCCGCGACCGCCGCGACCGTCGCCACCCGGCCCGCATCGTGAGGGGGACCACCGTGCGGCACCGCCGGATCGGAGAGATCCTGGTCGGCGCGGTCGGCCTGGGGGCGATGCCGCTGTCCGTCGAGCGCCGGCCGGACGAGGAACAGGCGGTCGCCACCGTCCACGCGGCCGTCGACGCGGGCGTCACACTGATCGACACCGCCGACAGCTATCACTGGCACGCCGGCGAGACGGGGCACAACGAACTGCTCCTCGCCCGCGCCTTGGCCCGCTACGGCGGCGACGTCTCGGGAGTCCTGATCGCCACCAAGGGCGGCCGGGGCCGCCCGGGCGACGGCACGTGGACCGTGGACGGTAGACCGGAGCACCTGCGACGTGCGGCCGAGGCCTCCGCCCGCCGGCTCGGCGTCGAGTCGCTCGGCCTGTACCAGCTGCACAAGCCGGATCCCGCCGTCCCCTGGGCCGACTCCGTCGGCGCCCTGCGCGAGCTGCTGGACGCCGGCACGATCCGTGCCGCCGGACTGTCCAACGTGACCTGCGCCCAGATCCGCGAGGCGCACGCCGTCCTCGGGGAGGGGCTGGTCTCCGTGCAGAACCGGTACTCCCCCGCGGTCCGCGACAGCGAGCCGGAGCTGCGGCTGAGCACCGAGCTGGGGCTGGCGTTCCTCCCCTGGTCACCGCTGGGCGGCCTCTCCCGCAGCTCCCTGGACGACCCGTCCGCCCCCGTCGCGTCCGGTACCGCCTTCCACCGGGTCGCCTCCCGGCGCGGGGTGAGCCCGCAGCGGATCGCGCTGGCCTGGCTGCTGGCCCGCTCCCCCCTTGTGATCCCGGTGCCGGGAGCGACCCGACCGGCCTCGGTGCGGGACTCGGCGCGGGCCGTCGAGCTGGAGCTGGACCCCGAGGAGCTGGCGCTGCTCGACGACGCGCCGCCACCAGGCTCACCCCCGTCCCCCTCCTCCCCTCCTCCCTCACGGGCGGCCGGTGAAGTTCTCCTCGATCCACCGGGCGTCGGTCAGGTAGCGGCGGTGGTGGCCCTCGGCGAGGTGCCGGGCGAAGGCGGGGTGGCCCGCCGCGGCCTGCTCGCGCATGTGGGCGACCAGCGCGCGCAGCCGCTCCGCCGCGACCTCGGACAGCTCGGCCCGCTGCCCGTCGGCCGGCCCGTAGGCGTCGGCGAACAGCCGCAGGCGACGCAGCGCCTCCGGGACCGGCAGGGTGAGGGCGGCCTCGTGGCCAGGCCAGCCGACTCCCGCCCACCACCTCCTCCCCTTCACGCACCCGCTCCCCGCAGACCACTCCCTTCGGGAGGCATACCCGGGCAGTGGTACGCGACGGCCCTCCAGGGGTGGCGGCCGGGCGCCCTCACACCGTCCCCCCGCCCCCGCTGAGGGCAGCGTTCCTCGCGGGAAACGGGAGGGATGCGGTCGGGTAACACCCACGCCGCACGCTCGTGGGTATGACGTCGCAACAGCGTGTGGTGGTGATCGGGGCCGGTCCCGCGGGGGTGCGCCTCGCCCGCCGGCTCGGCGAGCTGGGCGTGCCGGCCGTGCTGGTCGGCGAGGAGGAGCACCGGCCGTACAACAGGGTGCTGCTCGCCGAGGTGCTGGCCGGGCGGTACGCCCCGGAGGTGATCGAGCTGCCCGCGCCGGCCGGTCTGGTGCGGGCCCGGGCGGTGAAGATCGACCGGGACGCGCGGCGCGTGTTCTGTGACGACGGCAGCGAGCTGGAGTACGGGACGCTCGTCCTGGCCACCGGTTCCAACCCGGTACTGCCCCCGCTGCGCGGCCTGTTCGCCGTCGGCGACCACCAACTGCCGCGCGGAGTGCACGCGTTCCGCACCATGGACGACTGCCTGGGGCTGTCGGCGGCGGTGCGCCCCGGCACCCGGGCGGTCGTGGTGGGCGGCGGTCTGCTCGGCGTGTCCGCGGCCCGGGCGCTGGCCGAGCGCGGGGCGCAGGTGGTGCTGGCGCAGCAGTCCGAGCGGCTGATGGAACGCCAGCTGGACCCCGCCGCCTCGGCGCTGGTGCGGCGGCACCTGGAGGACCTCGGCGTCGAGGTCCACACCGAACTGCGGGTGCGCGACATCCGGGTGGTGGAGGGCGCGGTCCGCTCGGTGGAGATGGCCGACGGCTACGCCCTGGGCGCCGACGCGGTGGTGCTGGCCTGCGGGGTCCGCCCCCGCACCGGCCTGGCGCAGGGCGCGGGCCTGGACGTCCGCAAGGGGATCGTCGTCGACGACCGGCTGCGCACCAGCGACCCGCACGTGCGGGCGCTGGGCGACTGCGCCGAGCACGACGGCCAGGTCTACGGGCTGGCCACGCCCGCGCTGGAGCAGGCGGAGGTCCTCGCCCTGTCCCTGGCGGGCGACGACACCGCCCGCTACACCGGCACCCGCGCCCTCACCCGGCTGACCCTCTTCTCCGACCGCCCCTTCGACCTCGCCGCGTTCGGCGAACTCACCCCGCTGCCCGGCGACGACGTGGTCCAGCTGGCCGACGCCACCCGCGGCACCTACCGCAAGGTCGTGGTCCGTGAGGACCGCCTGGTCGGGGGCGTCCTGGTCGGCGAACTCGGCACGGTCGGCGCGCTGGCCCGCGCCTGGGAGGGAGCAGAGCCGCTGCCCTCCGGCGGCGCCCCCCTGCTCCACCTGCTCACCAACGACGGAGGCTCCTGATGCCCACGCCCACCACTGACTCCGCCGCGCCGGCCCACGGGGCCGTCCCCACCATCGTGCTCGTCGGCCACGGCATGGTCGGCCAGCGCTTCCTGGAGGCCCTGGCGGAGCGCGGGCTCACCGCCACGCACCGCGTGGTCGTGCTCTGCGAGGAGCCCCGCCCGGCCTACGACCGGGTCCACCTCACCTCCTACTTCTCCGGCACCAGCCCCGACGAACTCTCCATGACCAACCTGGAGTTCATCGAGAAGCACAACATCGAGCTGCATCTGGGCGACCCGGCCGAGTCGATCGACCGGGAGGCCCGGACGGTCACCGCCCGCTCGGGGCTGACGGTCCCCTACGACACCCTCGTCCTGGCCACCGGCTCCTACCCGTTCGTCCCGCCGGTCCCCGGCAAGGACGCGGACGGCTGCTTCGTCTACCGCACGATCGAGGACCTGCTGGCCATCGAGGAGTGGGCGAAGGCACGGGCGGTCACCGGCGCGGTGGTCGGCGGCGGGCTGCTCGGGCTGGAGGCGGCCGGCGCGCTCAAGGGCCTCGGACTCGACGCGCACATCGTGGAGTTCGCGCCCCGGCTGATGCCGGTGCAGGTCGACGACGGCGGCGGCGCGGCCCTGCTGCGCACCATCGAGCAGATGGGCCTGACCGTGCACACCGGCGCCGGCACCCAGGAGGTGCTGACCGGCGAGGACGGCGCGGTCACCGGGATGAAGCTGTCCAACGGCACCGAGCTCGCCGTCGACCTGGTGATCTTCTCGGCCGGCGTCCGCCCCCGCGACCAGCTGGCCCGCGACTGCGGCCTCGACGTCGGCGAGCGCGGCGGCATCGCGGTCGACGAGCGGTGCCGGACCCTCAGCGACGAGCGGGTCTTCGCCATAGGCGAGTGCGCGCTGGCGGCGGACGGCCGGGTCTACGGCCTGGTCGCCCCCGGCTACGAGATGGCGCAGACCGCGGCCGCCGCGATCGCCTCCGACGAGGCCGCCACGTTCACCGGCGCGGACCTCTCCACCAAGCTGAAGCTGCTGGGCGTGGACGTGGCCTCCTTCGGCGACGCGCACGGCACGGCCGACGGCTGCCTGGACGTCGTCTACTCCGACTCCCGAGCAGGGCTCTACAAGAAGCTGGTCGTCGGCCGGGACGGCACCCTGCTGGGCGGCATCCTGGTCGGCGACGCCGAGGCGTACGGCACGCTCCGTGCGCTCACCGGCTCGGTCCCGCCCGTCTCCCCGGAGAGCCTGGTGCTGCCGGCCGGGGCCACGGGCGGCGGGGCGCAGCTCGGCCCCTCCGCGCTGCCGGACGAGGCGATCATCTGCTCCTGCCACAACGTCACCAAGGGCGCGATCCGCGGCGCGGTCACCGACCACCAGTGCGTGACGGTGCCCGAGGTGAAGAAGTGCACCAAGGCCGGCACCGGCTGCGGCTCCTGCGTGAAGGTGCTGGGGCAGCTCGTCGAGGCGGAGCTGGAGGCGAGCGGCATCGAGGTCGACAAGGGCCTGTGCGGCTGCTTCTCCCAGACCCGCGAGGAGCTCTACGAGATCGTCCTCGCCCTCCGCGTCACCTCCTACCGGGAGCTGCTGGACCGCCACGGCCGCGAGGAGGCCCGCGGCGGCGACGGCTGCGAGATCTGCAAGCCCTCCGTCGCCAACATGCTGGCCACCCTCGCCCCCGCCATCGGCGCGGACGCCCACGTCCTGGACGGCGAGCAGTCGGCCCTCCAGGACACCAACGACCACTTCCTCGCCAACCTCCAGAAGAACGGCTCCTACTCCGTCGTCCCGCGCATCCCCGGCGGTGAGATCGCCCCGGAGAAGCTGATCGTGATCGGCGAGATCGCCCGCGACTTCGGCCTCTACACGAAGATCACCGGCGGCCAGCGGATCGACATGTTCGGCGCCCGCGTCGAGCAACTGCCCCGCATCTGGGCGCGGTTGGTGGACGCCGGGTTCGAGTCCGGCCACGCCTACGGCAAGTCGCTGCGCACGGTGAAGTCCTGCGTCGGGCAGACCTGGTGCCGCTACGGGGTCCAGGACTCGGTCCGCATGGCGATCGACCTGGAGCTGCGCTACCGGGGCCTGCGCTCGCCGCACAAGCTCAAGTCCGCGGTCTCCGGCTGCGCCCGGGAGTGCGCGGAGGCCCAGTCGAAGGACTTCGGCGTCATCGCCACCGCCAACGGCTGGAACCTGTACGTCGGCGGCAACGGCGGCGCGACGCCGCGCCACGCGGACCTGCTCGCCCAGGACCTGTCCGACGCGGAACTCGTCCGCCTCATCGACCGGTTCCTGATGTTCTACATCCGCACCGCCGACCGCCTGGAGCGCACCTCGGTGTGGCTGGACCGGATCCCCGGCGGCCTGGACCACGTGCGCGACGTGGTCGTCCACGACTCGCTCGGCATCTGCGACGAACTGGAACGGCTGATGGCCGCGCACGTGGCGCACTACCGCGACGAGTGGGCGGCGGTGCTGGCGGACCCGGAGAAGCTGGACCGCTTCGTCTCCTTCGTCAACGCCCCCGAGACCCCCGACCCGACGGTCGCGTTCGTCCCCGAGCGCGGCCAGATCAAGCCGGACCTGCCGCTGCTGCAGATCGGCACCCGCCAGATGGAAGGGACCGCGACCCGATGAGCACCGCCGTCGTCACCGCCACCACCACTGCCGCCACCACGACCGCTGCCGCCACCGCCGCCACGAGCCTGTCCCGCCCGGCCGTCCAGCTGAGGGCCGGCGAGGCCTGGCTGACCGTCTGCGACCTGGACCGCCTGGTCCCCGGCCGCGGCGTCGCCGTCCTGCTCCCCGACGGCGGCCAGGCCGCCGTCTTCCTCGACCGCGCGGGCCGCCTCCACGCCGTCGACAACCGCGACCCCTTCACCGGCGCGGCCGTCCTCTCCCGCGGCCTCCTCGGCAGCCGGGCCGGCCACCCCTTCGTGGCCTCCCCCCTGCTGAAGCAGCGCTTCGACCTCTCCACCGGCGTCTGCCTCGACGACGACACGGTCCGCCTGACGACCTACGAGGCCCGCACCGCCTAGGCCCGAGCCCCGGCGGGGGGCCGCGCGGGGCCCCTGCCGGGGAGCCGCGTGCGGGGGCTCTGCCGGGGGGCCGCGTGCGGGGGTGCCGGGGGGGGACGAGTGGTGGGCGGAACCGCTGCCGGGCGGTCCCGCCCACCCCTCCGGCCTCTCCTCCCTCCCCCGGCCCCACCAGCAAGGCGGGCGCGTGCCCGAGGGACAGCCACGCGCCCGCCTGCCGCACCTCGCGCGCCGGCCTTCCCCACCTCGTGCGGCCGGTGGCGCAGGGGACACCGTCTTCGACCATGTGCGGACCGGCAGCTGTCAGAGGCACGGCCTACCGTGGCGAGATGAACGACTTGACTCCCGAGCAGGAGCTCGGCGCACAGTTCGGTGCGGTGCTTCTGGGCGGCCGCGTCAGCAACGATCCGCCGCCACCTGATTCGCCCCTGGGTCGTGTGGCGGCCTTCGTCGCCGTGTACGGCGAGGACGCGCTCACCGTCGAACACATCCGCGCCGCCCAGGAAGGACGCCCCCTCCTGCCCTGATCGGCCGTCTGGCCCGGGTCCCGCATCCCGGGTCCCGCATCCCGGGTCCCGCATCCCGGGTCCCGCATCCCGGGTCCCGGGCCAGACCCCCGTCCCGATTCCCCGGTGTGCACCCAAGTCCCGTGCCTACGATGCGCCTTGGCAACTGATCACTCGCGGGACAGGAGAGCAGCGCATGGCGGCCACCCCCACCCCCTTCACCTCCAGCGGACCGGCGCCGAAGATCGACACCTCGGTGCCGCACTCGGCGCGGATCTGGAACTACTGGCTCGGCGGCAAGGACAACTACCCGGTCGACCAGCAGGCGGGCGAGCAGTTCCAGGCGGCGTTCCCGCAGATCGCCGAGAACGCCCGCTCCTTCCGCTCCTTCCTGCGCCGCGGCGTCACCTACCTCGCCGCGGACGCCGGCATCCGCCAGTTCCTCGACGTCGGCACCGGCCTGCCCACCGTGGACAACACCCACGAGCTCGCCCAGCGGGTGGCCCCCGACTGCCGGATCGTCTACGTCGACAACGACCCGCTGGTCCTCGCCCACGCCCAGGCCCTGCTGGTCGGCAGCCCGGAGGGCGCGACCGACTACCTGCACGCCGACCTCCACGACCCCGAGGCCATAGTCGACGCGGCGCGCGCGACCCTCGACCTCGCGAAGCCCGTCGCGGTCATCCTCAGCGGCATCCTGGGCCACGTGATGGACGACGACCTGGCCCGTGACCTGGTCCGCCGCCTCCTCGCCCCGCTCCCCTCCGGCAGCCACGTCCTGATCTGCGACGGCACCGACACCAACGAGGAACTCCGCGCCGCCCAGGAGCAGCACAACGACCGCGGCCCGGTCCGGTACCGGCTCCGCAGTCCCGAGCAGATCGCCGCCTTCTTCGACGGCCTCGACCTCATCGCCCCCGGCATCGTCCCCTGCACCCAATGGCGCCCCACCCCCGGCACCCCCGCCCCCCACGTCGACTCCTACGGAGCCATCGCCCGCAAGCCCTAACCGTGGGTGCGCCCCCTTTCCCACCCTCCCGCGCGAATAACGGGCGCACCTCAGCTCCGGCCCAAGGAGACGCGGGGGACGCCGGGGTAGGGGGCGTGGGACAGGGCCTGGGTCAGGGCGGACAGGAAGCGGTGCGGCGCGTCGCGGAGTTGGGCCGGGGTGACCGGGAGGACGCACAGGCCCGCCGCCGAGATGCGCGCGTGACGGGCGGTGGTGTGCTGGAAGTCCGCACCGAGCTGATGGTGTCGCACGGAATCGACCTCCAGCACCACGCCGTGCTCGGGCCAGTACGCGTCCGGACGGCAGAGCCACTCGCCGTCCAGGAAGAGGTCCCGGTTCCACAAGGGGTCGGGGAGGCCGCTGCGGGCGATCAGGCGACGCGCCCGTCCCTCGGCCACGGAATGCGCACCGGCCGCCAGGTCCGCGAGCACGGCGGCGAGCTCTCCGCTCACGGGCACCTGACGGCTCCGGAACGCCTCCCGCAGCGCCGTCGCGCCGACCCGGTGCCGCTGCACGGCCTCGTACAGGCAGCCCGGCCGCAGGACGCCGGCGCACGCGTCGGCGACGGCCCACGGCAGCGGGACGCAGGGAAAGCCGGCCACGCGCGTCGGGCGCGACGGGAGGTGCCGGGCGCGCGCCACCTTCACGTACGAGACCGAGCGGCGCTTCAACGGTGACGGCAGGAGTACGTGCAGTGTCCCGAGGGACGGCGGGGCCGGCGCGTCGCGGAAGCCGTGCAGCGCCAGCACGGCCAGCGAGGTGAGCCGCGCACCGGGGCCCGCGTAACTCAACGCGGCGTGGAATTTCTGCCGCCAGGTCAGCGGGCCGTTGTGCAGCACGAACACCCGCGGCAGCGGTTCCTGCCAGTGCTTCCGGCGACGGTGGTCGACAGCGCTTCGGGTGACTCCGGCCGCCAGCAACTCCTTGAGCGTGACGACCTGCTCCCGCCCCAGCCGCTGGACATCCACCTGCACATTCGCGTTCACCCGCGAAAGCTACGCCCGCGGGACTCCCCTCCGCCGGGCCTGTGGACAACCCCGTCGACCCGTACCCTCACGCCAGGTCCGTCCTGTACCGGTACGAGATCGGGGTGAGGTCAGGCTGGTCTATCCGCCACGGTGACGTGCAGTGGAGCACACCCCCTTCCGCCGTGACCTCCGCACCGGAGCGGTCCAGCCGTATCGAGTGCACTATCACCAGCGCGTTGCGGGGAGCGAACTCACGCTGGGCCTCCACCTCGGCCCGGGTGAGCACGACGGCCTGGCCGAGCGAGGTGGTGCCCTTGACCTCGACGTGCAGTTCCTCGACAGGGGCGGGGCGCCGCGATGTCACGTCGCCCCCGGTCGCGTCGCCCCTGGTCGCGTCATCCCTGGTCAGGTGCAGGTCGTACGGCTGGTTCGCGCCGACGTCCGCCACCTTCCAGCCCTGTGCCTCGAAGTGCTCCGTCGCCATGCGGACGCTGTGCCGCTCGATCAACCGCCGTTCGACTGCCGACAGCAGGAACCCCTGCCCGCTGCGGGTGGCCGCCGCCGGCCGGGGCCGCGGCTCGGAGATGCTCCGCCCGGCCGCCCGCTCCGCGGACACCTCCGCGTCCAGCACCTCGGGGATGGGGTCGCCGGGTATGTAGGTCGCCGTGGTCTCCGCCGCGTAGACCCGGCGCAGCAGCCCGGCCATGAACAACAGGTCGTCGACGAAGCCGGTCGTGTCGGGGAGCGCGTCGCGACGGTACTCGAGGGCGACGACGGTGCCGAGTTCGTAGGCGCGGCCCAGTTTTTTCCCTCCCGGGAGGGCGATGCGCCGCAGCAGCCCCCCTCGGCCCTCAGCGGCCTCCGCGACGTGCGGGTAGGCCCAGTCCACTCTGGCGGCGAGCGCCTCCGCGCCACGGGACCGCAGCTCCGTTCCGGTCCAGTAGGTCGTCCCCTGCATCAGCGTGAGGTAGGCCCGTTCCCCACCCGCCGCGAACAGCAGGACCACGTACCAGCCGTCCATGGCGCTCGGTGACCTCGTGACGTCGCTCACCCGGACCCACGGCACGACGCTCTTGCGCCCCACCCCGTCGGCCCCCTCGATCAGCACCCGCTCGACGGGTATGTCCAGCGCTCCGGCCATCGCCGCGCGATGCGCTTCGAGGGCGCCGGGTACCTCCCTCTTCACGATCCGGCCACGGCGCTCCATCTCCGGAGTCACCCGCCAGGTGTAGGCGCGTTGCAGGTCCATCACTTGCGCAAGGAAGCCGTTCATCACCGCAGCGTAACGGCCCTCCATTCTCAACCGGGCCGTGGAACAGGCACTTTGACGGCGCGCTATATGACGCGTCGTCGGCGCGGCCCGCGACGGGGTGGGGTGCCGACCGCCGCGGTGCTCACGGCCTACGCGGGCGGCAGCGGGGTGCCGTCGCTGTCGCCGACGTCGCGGACGCGGAGCAACTGGACCTCCGCGCCGGAGGTCTCCAGCAGGGGCGACGCGGCGGACCGGCGGGGGTCGGCGCGGTAGGCGTCAAGGGCGTCCTCGGTCGGGAACGACACGAGGTGGGCCTCGAGCCGGTCGTCCATGGTGCGCACCCGCCGCTCGAGCCGCCCGCCGTACTGCGCGAGGAGGGGCAGCACCGCCCCCTCGTAGGCGTCGAAGGCCCCCACCCCGCCCTCCGGCAACCGGGCGAGCATCAGATAGGTGACGGTCACGACTCCCCCGCATCGGTCGGCGAACAGCGCCCGCCCAACCTAGCCCCCCGGCCCCCCGGTCCCCCGGTCCGGCTGGGGACTGCGGCTATCGCCTAGGCGATGTGCTCCTTCCAGCTCGTGAAACGGTGCGTCTCCTCCCCCGAGAAGCCGCCCATGCAGTCGATCGAGCCCGAGAGCACGGCGACCAGGAACTCGACCATTCCTCCCTCGAAGAGATCCCACTTCGGGGACCGCGCATGAAGGACGAGTACCTGCCATTCGTCCGGGGCACCGCGAAGGAGCCAGTAGGCGTAGCCACCCCCGCTGCCGCTGGCGAACAACAGCGCATGAGGGGGTGGGGCTTCCAGGAGAAGTCGCGGCTCGACGTGTGCCAGGCCGGCGTCGACCCCGTCGACGTGCCGAAGGAGGTCGTCGTAGAAGGAACCGAGGACAGGCGGTGTACTGACAGAGATGTAGTCGTCGATGTCTCCGCCGCCGTAGACCCGCACGAACTCCTTGTAGTCCTGCGGAAACACCCAGCCGGTGGACTCGGCCAGCCGGTCCCAGTCGACCTCGTCGCCGCCCGTAGCGGGCGGCGGCAACAGCCGCCGCAGAACCTCCATATCCGCCCGACCGGCCATGCTCCACCTCGTTCCCCACCTACTGAGCTGCCACACGAGCGCACGAACGACTGACATCCCACGCCTGCCATGTGCGGCCCCGCTCCGTCGCCGTCCATTCCCGTGTGCTGCAGGTGCGCCCTGTTTTCGTCGTCCCGGCGGCGAAAACAAGGCTCACCAATGCGATGCCCGCTTGCTACGCCGCCAGGCCCTCGTAGGTCACGCCGGTGAGGTGCTCGGACTCCGTCCACAGGCGGGTGGAGGCGCGGTCGTCGAGGGTCCAGGGGGCGCGCCAGGAGGGGGCGGGGGCGCCGCGCCACATGAGGAAGGACGGGCCGGTGAAGGAGTCGGGGCGGACGCCGGGGGCGGTGGCGGCGTAGAGGGTGGGGAGGGCGCCGGCCTCGGCGGTCTGGGCGACGGCGCGGTCGGCGAGGCGCAGCACGCGGCCCAGGGTGTGGCGGCCCTCCATCGCGGGGCCGGCGGCGGTGAGGTTGGTGGCGGAGTAGCCGGGGTGCGCGGCGGCGGCGACCACGTCGGAGCCGGCCGCGGCGAGGCGACGCGCGAGCTCGTGCGTGAAGAGCAGGTTGGCGGTCTTGGAGCGACCGTACGCCACCCAACGGCGGTACTGGCGTTCGCTGTTGAGGTCGTTGATGTCGAGGTTGGACAGGGCGTGGGCGAAGCTGGAGACGGTGACCACACGGGCGCCGGGGGTGGCGAGGATCCGGGGCAGCAGCAGGCCGGTGAGGGCGAAGTGGCCGAGGTGGTTGACCCCGAACTGCATCTCGAAGCCGTCCGCGGTGGTGCGGTGGGGCAGTGCCATCACGCCCGCGTTGTTGACGAGGAGGTCGAGCCGCTCGTGCGGGAGGCCGTCCGCGAAGGCCCGCACCGAGGCGAGGTCGGCGAGGTCCAGCCGGGCGACGTCGACGCGCGCGGACGGGACGGCGGCCTCGATGCCGGTGGCCGCCTCGCGCCCCTTGGCCACGTCACGGCAGGCCAGCACCACCTCGGCACCGCGGCGGGCCAGCTCCAGCGCGGTCACCAGGCCGAGGCCTCCGTTGGCGCCGGTGACGACGGCGACGCGGCCGCTCTGGTCGGGGATCTGCGACGCGGTCCAGCGGGTCGTCATCGGCGGCCTTTCGGTGCTGCGGGGCGGGCGGGCGGGGGCGGAGAAGGCCCACCGTAGACGCAACCCGCCGCAACCGCCCCCGGGCGCACCCTCGCGCCGGTCACGCCGGCCCAGCCGCATCCCATCGGTCACGCCGCCCCGCACCCGGCCCCGCCGCCTCGCACCGGCCGCGTCGGCCCCGCCACGTCAACCCGCCGCATCGGCCCGTCGCACCCGTCGCGCGGCCGTGTCGCCGCAGCCCGTCGCGTCGTCACCGCATCGACCCGCCGCGTCGGCCCGTCGCGGCCGCCGCACCCGTCATGCGGCGTACACGGACCGTTCACGGCGGGTTGGACGGCAGGTCCGTACGCCGCTCCTACGCTCCCCTGCGGCACGAGGCAGAATCCCCGGCCGCCGTCCGGCGGCCGGACCGCGTACCCCTCACCCCTGGAGTGCACGTGGAACGTCGCAACCTCCTGCGCGCCGCCGTCCTCGGCGGTACCGCCGCCGCCTTCGGCGGGACCCTGTGGCGCGGCGCGGCCTACGCCGCCCCGGCGCAGCCGGGCGCCGGCCCGTACGGCGCGCTCGGCGCCGCGGACGCGAACGGCATCCGGCTGCCGTCCGGCTTCACCAGCCGGGTGATCGCCCGCTCGCGGCAGAAGGTGTCCGGGACGAACTACACCTGGCACGACGCCCCCGACGGCGGCGCCTGCTACGCGGACGGCAGCGGCTGGATCTACGTCTCCAACTCGGAGATCAGCTCCACGGGCGGTGCGGGCGCGGTGAAGTTCAACTCCTCCGGCACGATCACGGGCGCGTACCGCATCCTGTCCAACACCAACGTCAACTGCGCCGGCGGCAAGACCCCGTGGAACACCTGGCTGTCCTGCGAGGAGGTGGACCGGGGGTACGTGTACGAGACCGACCCGTGGGGCGTGAAGGCGGCGGTGCGGCGGGACGCGATGGGCCGGTTCAAGCACGAGGCGGCGGCCTGCGACCCGCAGCGGGGCGTGATCTACCTGACCGAGGACGTCAGCGACGGCGCGTTCTACCGCTTCCGGCCGACGACCTGGGGCGACCTGTCCTCCGGCACGCTGGAGGTGATGGTCGGCTCCTCCGCCACCAGCGGCTCGGTCACCTGGGCGCGGGTGCCCGACCCGACGGGCGCGTCGACGGCCACGCGCAACCAGGTGTCCGGCACGAAGCGGTTCAACGGCGGCGAGGGCTGCTACTACGCGAACGGCACGTGCTGGTTCACCACCAAGGGCGACAACCGGGTCTGGGCCTACGACGCCGCCGCGCAGACAATCTCCCTCGCCTACGACGACTCCCTCGTCACCAGCGGCACGGCGCCGCTCACCGGCGTGGACAACGTCACGGGGACCGCCTCCGGCGACCTCTACGTCGCCGAGGACGGCGGGAACCTGGAGATATGCGTGATCACGCCGCAGGGCGTCGTCGCGCCGTTCCTGCGGGTGGAGGGCCAGTCCGCCTCGGAGATCACCGGCCCCGCCTTCTCGCCCGACGGGCGCCGCCTCTACTTCTCCAGCCAGCGCGGCACCTCCGGCTCCTCCTCCGGCGGCATCACCTACGAGGTCACGGGCCCCTTCCGCACCTGATTCCAGGCCGCACGGCGGGGGGAGGCGGCCCCATGCGCATCGAACTCCTCCATGGGGTACCGCCTCCTCCTTTGCGGCACAGCGGGCCACGCCGCAATATGGGCGGCAGCCTTGCGTGCCGCTCTGCGGGCCGCCTGGGGAGCGGCACGAACGCTCGCTCCCTCTGCACAGACAGCGATCGGCGCTGACGTATCGACAGGTACCGCCACCCCGGGACGAGATGCTGCTGAGACGTCTGACATCCAGATAAAAACCCACAGCGCAACGTGGTTGCTCCTAGTGCGTCGTCATCTGACGGAGGCTGAGGGCGCAGGGGCTCAGTTCCCCATGTACCTGGCAGTTGCATCGTCCAGGACTGCCAGATACGCGGCTTCGGCAGCCTCGGCCTCTGCCGTCGCAGAGGAGAGAGCAAGGAAGTCTCGGGGGCCGCCGTGCCAGCGCACCGCACCTGCGTCGACGACGGTTACCTGGTCTGACTCGCGAGCAAGGTCAGCCACGTCATGGGTCGACATCAGCACCGGGACGCGCGCCGCGACCTCGCTCAGTACATCGCGGAAGACGCGCCGCTGACGCGGGTCGAGCCCAGCTGTAGGTTCATCCAAGAGAACCAGTTCTGCCTCGTGCACCAGCGCAGAGGCCAGCCCGGCACGGCGGAGCTGGCCGCCCGACAGCTGGGAGACCTTCTGCCCCTGCTGCTCGCGGAGATCGACGCTGTCGAGTGCTGTGAGCGACTGCTCCCAGGCGTCTGCCTTTCGCATGCCTTTCAGCCAGCCGAGGTAGGCGACGTATTCGCGGGTCGTCAGCCCCGGCACCGGGGCGATGTGCTGCGGCATCCAGGCAACGCGCTTGCGGTAGGTGCGCATGGTGGACGAAAGATCGCCGAGGGAAATGTTGCCGCGGTCGGGTTCAAGGAGCCCGGCGGCTAGCTTGAGAAGTGTCGACTTCCCTGCACCGTTGGGACCCAGAAGGATCGTCAGGCCGGATTCAAGTTCGTACGAGAAGTCCTTGAGGACGGAATTCCGGCGCGAGCGATAGCGGTAGTGGCACTGCTTGAAGGAAAGATTCAAGAGATCACCTTACGGGACATGAGGTGCATAAGACACCCTACGGCAAAGAGGACGGCGCTGGCAGCGAGTGCGCTTACGGAAGTCACCGGATCCGGAATGATGGCCCAGACGCGAACCTGATCAGGCATGAGCGATCCGGTCATGAAGACGGTTATCAGCCATGCCACCGGAACTACGGAGGAACCGACTCCGATGAACACGCGGGTAACAAGCGCCAATCCCGCCAAGAATGCGACGTTGCGCCCTGCGGCGAATGCCGACTGGGACGGAGCAGCCCAGCCGGCAACTGCCCCTATAAGACAGGCTACGCATACCGACACGCTGAGCATGATTACGTCGTAGACGCGGTAACGGCGAAATCCGGCCTCTTCGAGGTGACAGACAGGCGAGGTGAGACAGTACAGCATGGTCGCCACAACCGGAATTGGCGCGGCCAGTGCAACCCCCACCTGAGCAGGGGAAGGCAGCGCGCCTGCATGGGCCCCCGTCAACGCAAGGAGCACCCCGTAAACGACGAGCGCAATCGGCAACGCGGAATGGATGCGGCGAGATCGCAGCCACCAGGTGCATTCATTTAGGCGCACGCTGATTTCACCGTCTCCCCATACCAAGCCTTACGCTGCTGGCGGGGCAACCGCAGCGCCCTTTCCGCGTCCTGAGCAATCTCCTGCACGATGTGACTGCGGCCCTTTCCCGCTCGACCCCAAGAACGCAACTGGGTTTCGAACTCCTCGCGCGCGCCCACTGTCGTCGCGGCGAAGAAAGCTGCTTTGTTGGCGACGACTGGATCGGGCCGACTGCAGGGCGGAACCACAGACAGCAGAGACAACTTATAACGCAGGGACCTCTCGTAATGCGCGCGTGGTGCCGTGGGTCCCGTCAGTGGGAGTCGCCAGATCGTTGGTGTGGAGGGGCGCGTGTGCCGCCCGTCCAGTTCGGTGGAGCGAATCTCGACGGGCGAGACCGAGATGCCGTTGGTTCGCAGTTGCTTCAGCGCAGACTCGCTCACGCGAGTAACTTTCCCCAGGGACGGCGCAGCATACGATGGAACGCAGATTCGCGGCGTGCCCGAGGTGCACGTCGCGCTGCCGCTCACAGCGGCGACTGGAATGCTGGAGCCAAAATCGCGCACCATGTACTGTCCCGCAAAAAGGCCAGTGGCCACGATGACCAACGCCAGAACGGCAACACTGATGCCACGCTTACGAAAAATCCATGTGACGGTACCGGCGCAGGCCATCGCCGATGCCACGACCATGGGCGCTACCAAGGCTTGCCAGACAGGCATTTCCCCGTACAGGAGCGGGTCGTAGTACTTGCCGAGGATGTTGCGCCACCAGAAAGGTTCCATCACGACAGAGAAGGAGACGAAGAACGCGACGCCAGCGGCGAGTAGCGGAGCGGCGATGAGAGGTGGGAACCAATAGCCCACCGCCATGCCCAGCAGGGTGTAGCAGCACACGATGAAGCCTTGCTGCAACGGGATCCACAGGCTGTTCACTGTCGGTGCAACACCCGTCTGCACCAAGGCGCAGGCGATCGGCAGAGTCAGCATGATCACACCGAGCGTCACGACTGGAATAGCCAGTTGGATGGCCATGCTGAACTGCCGCCGCACAAGCGGGTAATCGAAAAGGCCACTCCTCTTGGCCCGGCCCATTTGCCAGACACCGAGGCCCGCAGCTGTCGCATAGATGTACGGGGTAGTCACGCCAATCGCTTGGAGTACGACGGCAGGCGCGTACGGAACCGTATCCAAAACCCGGCTCTGGTTGCTCGGAAAATACAGATACAGGCAGAGACCGATCGCGAACGGCGCGAGACGCAAGGCGGCGCTGCTACGGAAGAGAGTCCACAGACGCACAGGCGTCCTTTCTAAAGTGGTGCACACCCGGCATGGCGCCGGATATGCACCACCCCTGTCACGAGTGATCTACGTACTGTCAGCCGTCAGCCTTGGTCGTGTCCTGCACGACCTCTCGGACCCACAACTGTTCGTCGCCGGTGAAACCGTCGACCGTGATGATCCGGAAGTAGTATCCGCCGACGTACTGACCCTGACCCGAGTCCCATTGCGCGTAGCTGTACGGGAGACCCGTCCAAGACCCAGAACTGGTCTCATCGCCGTCGTTCCAGGTGAAGCACTCGGTGAACCACTTGGTGTCGTAGCCGACGTCGTAATCGTCGTCCACGACCCGGAAGAGCCTCACGTCGGTACCCATAGCCCAGGCACCGCCGGAAGACTCGGAGCAGTGGATGAAGTGCACCTGCGAGTAACTTTCGTCGGTCCAGCGTCTGGATTCATGCCCCGGATTGACACCGGACAGGCTGCTGGTCCAGTTGGCGGAAGCCACGGGCGCCACCAGGGCGAGGAGTGCTGCTGCTCCGCCGGCCACGACACTTGCTCGAGTGATTCGTCGCATTTGACATCACCTGTCTTCGCGTTGATGCGCACATGAAGCGTCTATCGATCGAACAAGAGGTTAAGAAGTTGTGATGATTTCGACAAGATCACAAATGGGGCCACGCGGGAGATCTCCATGTGACCTAAGTCACTTACGCCCTTTCGAGTGGTCACCGCTAGACTTCTCGCCCCTTTTCGCTGCATTCGAGCGCACCCGTTACGCCCGGGGGCCAGGAAAGGCGTTCGATGAGCAACGCTGACTGGTGACGACAGCTGAAACAGCTCTTCAACAGGCGCTATTCGCCCATTGGGGGACTGCTGCCCGATATCGGCAACCAAAGCGGATCTCTACGCAAAGCTGCCGCGGTGAAGGGGGACAGTGGGCCTCCAGTCGAAGGCCGACACAGAAAGCGCCAACCTCGATCTTGCGTGACGGGCCGCCGACGGAGTCGGTGGGGCGTTTTCGTTTGGAGCGGTGAAATTGGGCAGGCTGGGGCCCGAGCGTCGTCTCGGGTGGACGCCGGGTTCCACTGCTCCGGCTGGAGGGTTCTCTCGTAGTGGCGGGTGAATCTGCTGGTCAGCCGGGGTTCGGCAGGAGTGCGAGCCGTTCGAGGGCGGCGGTGATGTGGCTGGTCCAGGGCCAGTGCCGGGCCAGGCGGAGATCCGGCGGCGGCCGGTGGTGACGAACTGTCCAGCCGTGGTGAACAGGCGGAGCCGCAGGCGGCGGGGCTCCCAGAGGCGGGCCTTGCAGGTCAGCTCGAGCATCGGCATCCCCAGCAGGTTGAGAGCGATCTGCACGATCTCCAGCCAGACCTTGTTCTGGGCGGTGCGATGCAGGGGCAGATTCCGCAGGCCGGTGGCCCGGGCGGCCCGGATCCGGTCCTCGGCGGGGGCCGGCAGCCGGTGACGGAGCTCGAGTTCGTCGATCGGCCTGCCGGTCATGATGGTCGCGAATCAGGTCAGCCTCATACCGTCCGCGTCCGTGAGCCTCAACTGTGCCCCAGGATGCGGCCGTCCCTTCCTCACGATCAGCCGCGCGCCCTCGGGCCAGCCGTCCAGGACGTCGTCGGTGAGCTCGGCGACCCAGGGCCCCGTCCCGGACCTCGCCGTCCGCCTCGACGGCCGGTGTCCAGGCCGAAGGCGGCACCTTCAGGACGCGGCTGTGGACCGCGTCGGTGATCACCATGCCGACCGAGTAGGACAGCCACCGCCCCCACCGGGTCAACCAGGCCACGAAGTCGTGGGTGCCTCCGGCGGAGTCCGTTCGGATCAGGGTCCGCCGCCCGCGCCGGTACTGCTTCGGCAGCTAGGGCCGGGCCAGTTGGGCGGTGGTGATGTGGTCGGCGGCGGTGTTCGAGCCCGCGTTCCCCGGCCTGAACAGGCCGGCGACCGGCTCCCCGGTGCCGCCCTGCCCGTGGTCGACGAACCCCATGAGCGGGGTGATGGCCGTAGGTCCGCTTCCAGGTCGGCGCCGCGTCCTCCTTGTCGGGGTGCGCGACCATCAGCACCCCGTCGAGGGCCACGGTCCCCGAACCGTCCGCATCGGGCGCGTGGCCGTCGGCCAGCTTCCAGACCCGCCCGCGTGCCTCGGCCCGGGCAGAACGGATCGCTGCCAGAGCCTTCTCACCGGAGGCTGCGAGGGTGTAGACGAGGCGGGCGCTGTCGGGTCGGAGGCGACCGGACCGAACACGGTCGGCTCCGCCCGCAGCATGCCGACATCCGCGAAGCAGTCCCCGCCCAACGGGACCGCCAACGCGACGTCCAGGAGAACCTTCCCGGGATCGTGCACCGCCCGGTCAAGGCGGGACTTGCGGACGGTCTCGACCAGCAACACGCTCCCGGCCTGCGAGACCACCGCCCGTCCGCAGCCCTCGGTGCCGACACGCAGATACGACCCGATACGCTTCTTCACCTGGAGAGTGCATCGTTGCAGGTCAGGAGCACTATCCGCTTATTTGATCAAGCTTCGGACAGACCGCCTCGTGAAAGCGCGAGGCTAAGCGTTGAGCCGTATGTAGGCGGAGGGCACAGCTGAGACCCGGAATAACGGCTAACGCCGGCAAACGCCCTTTCCCCTGATCAGCGATGCAGTTCGGCTAGCTCCGCGGATGATGCGGGAAGAGGCGGCACCCCCGCACAGGGTGCCGCCTCTTGTGGTGCTCCGGGGCCGGGGGGAAGCCGGCCGGGTGAGGGTCACGGAACATGACCGGCTCCGGCCCCGGGGCGGGATACCGGGCCGGCGGGTGCACATCCCCGCCGGACCGGAAGCGCTGCAGAGCGAAACGTGGGACTCCCCGTCAGCGGAAGTCGCTGCCCTCCGACTCCGTCGCCGCACGGCCCGCCTCGAGCCGCGCCACCGGGATCCGGAACGGGGAGCAGGAGACGTAGTCGAGGCCGACCTCGTGGAAGAAGTGGACCGAGTCGGGGTCGCCGCCGTGCTCGCCGCAGACGCCGAGCTTGATGTCGGGCCGGGTGGCCCGGCCGCGCTCGACGCCCATGCGGACCAGCTCGCCCACGCCGTCCCGGTCGATCGTCTCGAACGGGCTGACGCCGAAGATGCCCTTCTCCAGGTACTGGGAGAAGAAGGAGGCCTCGACGTCGTCGCGGCTGAAGCCCCAGGTGGTCTGGGTCAGGTCGTTGGTGCCGAAGGAGAAGAACTCCGCGGCCTCGGCGATCTGGCCGGCGGTCACCGCGGCGCGCGGCAGCTCGATCATGGTGCCGATGGTGATGCCGAGCGTCGTGCCCGACGTCTCCTGGACCTCGCGGATGACCTGCTCGGCCTCGTCGCGGACGATCTCGAGCTCCTGGACCGTGCCGACCAGCGGGATCATGATCTCCGCGCGCGGGTCGCCGCCCGCCGCCCTCCGCTCGGCCGCGGCCTCCGCGATGGCGCGGACCTGCATGACGAACAGGCCGGGGATGACCAGGCCGAGGCGCACGCCGCGCAGGCCGAGCATCGGGTTCTGCTCGTGCAGGCGCCGCACGCAGTGGAGCAGGCGCTGGGAGTCGGAGACGTCCTCGCCCTTGGCCTCGGCGACGGCGACCCTCACCGACAGCTCGGTGAGGTCGGGCAGGAACTCGTGCAGCGGTGGGTCGATCAGGCGGACGGTGACCGGCAGGCCGTCCATCGCCTCGAAGAGCTCGACGAAGTCGCCCTTCTGGAGCGGCAGGAGCTGCGCGAGGGCGTCCTCCTGCCCCTGCTTGTCCTCGGCGAGGATCAGCCGCTCGACGAGCTCGCGGCGGTCGCCGAGGAACATGTGCTCGGTGCGGCACAGGCCGATGCCCTGGGCGCCGAAGCGGCGGGCACGGGCGGCGTCCTCGGCGTTGTCGGCGTTGGCGCGGACCTTGAGGCGGCGCTCGCCGTCGGCGAAGGTCATGATCCGGTCGACGGCCTTGACCAGCTCGTCGGCGTCCGCGGCGGCCGCGTCCGCCGTGCCCTCGAAGTACTCGACGACCGGCGACGGTACGACCGGTACCTCGCCGAGGTAGACCTTGCCGCTGGAGCCGTCGATGGAGATGACGTCGCCCTCGGCGACCACGCCGCCGCCGGGCACGGTCATCCTGCGCGCCTTGACGTCGACCTCCAGCTCCTCGGCGCCGCAGACGCAGGTCTTGCCCATGCCGCGGGCGACGACGGCGGCGTGCGAGGTCTTGCCACCGCGGGAGGTCAGGATGCCCTCGGCGGCGATCATGCCGTCGAGGTCGTCGGGGTTGGTCTCGCGGCGGACCAGGATGACCTTCTCGCCGCGGGCGGCCCACTCGACGGCGGCCTTGCTGGAGAAGACGGCCCTGCCGACGGCGGCGCCCGGGGAGGCGGCGATGCCCTTGCCCGCCTGCTCCGCCTTCGCGTCGGTGTCGAAGCGGGGGAACATCAGCTGGGCGAGCTGCGCGCCGGTGACCCGCTGCAGCGCCTCGGCCTCGTCGATCAGGCCCTGGTCGACGAGCTGGGTGGCGATGCGGAAGGCGGCGCCCGCGGTGCGCTTGCCGACGCGGGTCTGCAGCATCCACAGCTTGCCGCGCTCGATGGTGAACTCGATGTCGCAGAGGTCCCGGTAGTGGTTCTCCAGGGTCTCCATGATGTCCATCAGCTGGTCGTACGACGTCTTGTCGATCGACTCCAGCTCGGCGAGCGGCACGGTGTTGCGGATGCCGGCGACGACGTCCTCGCCCTGCGCGTTCTGCAGGTAGTCGCCGTACACGCCCTGGTGGCCGGAGGCGGGGTCGCGGGTGAACGCGACGCCGGTGCCGGAGTCGTCTCCGAGGTTGCCGAAGACCATGGAGCAGACGTTGACCGCGGTGCCGAGGTCGCCGGGGATGCGCTCCTGACGGCGGTACAGCTTGGCGCGGTCGGTGTTCCAGGAGTCGAAGACCGCCTTGATGGCGAGGTCCATCTGCTCGCGCGGGTCCTGTGGGAAGTCGCGGCCGGCCTCGGCGCGCACGATCTCCTTGAAGCGGGCGACCAGCCGCTTCATGTCGTCCGCGTCGAGAGCCGTGTCGACGGCGACGCCCTTGGCCTCCTTGGCCTCGTCGATGGCGTCCTCGAAGAGGTCGCCCTCCACGCCGAGCACCGTCTTGCCGAACATCTGGATGAGACGGCGGTAGGAGTCCCAGGCGAACCGCTCGTTGCCGGCCTGGCGGGCCAGGCCCACGACGGAGGCGTCGGAGAGGCCGATGTTGAGGACGGTGTCCATCATGCCCGGCATGGAGAACTTGGCGCCGGAGCGGACGGAGACCAGGAGGGGGTTGTCGGCCTGGCCGAGCTTCTTGCCCATGCCGCGCTCAAGTGTGTCGAGGTGCGCACTCACCTCGTCACGCAGTGCCACGGGCTCGCGACCGCTGTCCAGGTAGACCTTGCAGGCCTCGGTGGTGATGGTGAAGCCGGGAGGCACGGGAAGACCGAGGTTGGTCATCTCCGCGAGGTTCGCGCCTTTTCCACCGAGGAGGTCCTTGAGGTCCTTGTTCCCCTCGGTGAAGTCGTACACGAACTTCACCTTCTCAACGCTCGCACCCGACTGGTGGACCTCGCTGCGGTCTTTGTTTACCAACACGGTTCTCGACTCCTCGAGGACGCGATGACTGCCCTGACGGCGAGGAACATACCCAGATCCAGGGGTTATGGGTACGTCCGCCTTCGAAGCACCTGCCGCGAAAGGGCCTCGACCGATGATCACCAAGTCAAGACTTGGCAAGCTTCCGCCGGAGTATGTGTTCAACTCTTGAACGGACACGCCCCGAAGGAGCGGGCTCATCGCTCAGATGAGCAGGGTTGCAGCTCGTCTGAATTTGACCGATGAACGATCATCGAATGGCACCCAGTGCCACGGCTTGATGTTGTGCAGCCAGCGCCTTGACGCTCATCTGAGCGGGTGATCTATCAGAGGTGGCGAGAATCACGCCCTGACGGGTGCCGGATTTCACGATCCGGACGCCCCGCGCGCGCCCGCCCCGCCTGCACACTGGGAGGGCGCACCGCCGGTCGGCGCCCTTTCGCGGAGGGAGGGCGGCCACCGCCCCGGCGGTGGCCGAGCCCGGCGGAGGCGTGGTGTTCCGGACAGATCTCGGACGATCTTCCGCCCACACCGCGTCCACCGCGCCGGCGCCCCGGCGAAGCCGTGAAGGTCCGGTCACCGCGCGAAGTGCGGGGCGTCTCACAGCCCGCCGCTCGCGGAGGAGTTACCGCAGGTCAGCCCCATCGGCGCGAGCGACCGCGGAGGTTGACGGGAGGGCCTCGGACACGCTGACCCTTGTGTTTTGTGAAATGTCGATTACATGATGGTTTCGCGTGCTTAATAGACCTACCCTCCGGCAGTCCTGACGGAGCATGTGACGCCCGTCACATCGTCACGTCAGGTCCGCCCCTCGATCTGATCCCGTTGGAGAGAGCCCACGTGGACACCCCAGCCCCTGCCGACGTCGGTCACGCCCGACAGACGGAGACCGCGGAACAGACCGCGGAGCCTGCGGATACCGTCCACCTACTCCCCTCCTCGGCTCCCGTGACGGCCACCACGGCCGACGCGGCCTCCGCTGCTGCCCAGGCGGCCGCCGCTGCCCAGGCGGCCGCCGCTGCCCGGGCCACCGCCGCCGCCGTCACCGAGCCCGCCACCGGCGCCGACATCGTCTTCGCCCCGTCCTCCCTCGCCGGCTCGCTGCACGCCCGGGCGGCCCTGGTCCTGGAGGGCAACTGGCAGGGCGCCTCGACCGTGCCCTCGCGTTCGCTCTACCCCCACCAGTGGTCGTGGGACTCCGCGTTCATCGCCATCGGCCTGCGCCACCTCTCCCCGGCGCGCGCGCAGACCGAGCTGCGGACGCTCTTCGCCTCCCAGTGGGACGACGGCCGGATCCCGCACATCGTCTTCAACCCCGCGGTGCCGCACGACGCCTACTTCCCCAGCCCCGACTTCTGGCGCTCCCGCACCGACGGCCGGCCCTCGGGCGCGCCGCCGGTCATGCAGACCTCGGGCATCGTCCAGCCGCCGGTGCACGCGCTGGCCGTGTGGCTGACGCACCGCGCCGACCCGGGCCTGTCCCGGACCGAGGGTTTCCTGCGCCGCGCCTACCCGAAGCTGGTGTCCTGGCACAACTACCTGCTGCGCCACCGCGACCTGGGCGGCGGCGGGCTGGTCAGCGTGGTGCACCCGTGGGAACAGGGCATGGACAACAGCCCCTGCTGGGACCCGCCGCTGTCCCGGGTGACGCCTGCCCCGACGGGCTCCTTCACCCGCGCGGACCTGGCGCACGGCGCGCCCGAGGACCGTCCCACCGACCTGGACTACGGCCGCTACGTGAAGCTGGCCATGGACTACCGCGACCGCGGCTACGTGGACGGCGGCGGTGAATTCGCCGTCGAGGACCCCTCGTTCAACGCGCTGCTGATCGCCTCCGAGCACGCGCTGGGACTGATCGAGGCCGAGCTCGGCATCGACCCCACCCCGCGGCACGTCCGCGCCGCGCGGCTGACCCGCGTCCTGGTGGACCGGCTCTGGGACGAGCGCCACGGCGTGTTCCTCTGCCGGGACGTCCTCGCGGGCGAACCCGGCGGGTCCGGCGAGCTGGTCGAGGAACACGGGGTGGCCGGGCTGCTCCCGCTGATCCTGCCCACGCTGCCCGAGGAGGTCGTCGCCCGGCTGGTGGAGACCCTCACCGGCCCGCGGTTCGGCCTCGGCTCGTCCACCCGGCTGGTGCCGAGCTACGACCTGACCGGCGCCTGCTTCGACCCGCACCGGTACTGGCGCGGCCCGGCCTGGTTCAACGTCGGCTGGCTGGTGGAGCGCGGCCTGCGGATGCACGGCCGCACCGAACTCGCCGCCGGTCTGCGCGAGGCGCTGGTCGCGACGGCGGACTCCTCCGACTTCGCGGAGTACGTCGACCCGTTCACCGGCGAGGCGTGCGGCGCGCGGGAGTTCTCCTGGACCGCCGCGCTCACGCTGGACCTCCTGCACCGCTCGGAGGAGGCGTTCGACGACCAGTCGCGCTCCGTCCGCGCCGCCGTCCGGGGCAAGGAGCGGAGCACCACGCCCACGGCCTGACGCCCTGTCGCCGCTCCCCGGTGCTCGAACCGGCTCTTGAGTCGGCGCGCGCCGGGTGTGAGGGTGGCTCGCATGACTGCCCGTCCCTCCGCACCTCGCTCCACCGTTCCTCGGCCCGATGCTCCTTCGCCCGACGCTCATTGGACCGCTGTCCCGCCCGCCCCGGCCGCGCGCGCCGACGCTCCTCGTGGCCCCTCGCGGAGTGCCCTGGCGCGCGCCGTGGTCTGCGCCGTGGCCCTGCTGCTCGTTCCGCTGACCGGCTGCGGCGGACCGGAGGACGGCGGGATATCCGGGGACAACGGGAGGTCCGGGGACAACGGGAGGTCCGGGGACGACGGGAGGTCCGCGCGGGAGCCCTCCGCCCCCGCCGCGAGCAGGCCGCCGACCGCCGGCACCGGGTCGAAGGACCCCGACGACGTCAACGGGGACGGCTACCGGGACCTGCTGGTGACGGTTCCGGCCGGGCCGCGGAAGGAAGCGTTCCAGGAGCGGCGGGTGGCCGTCGTGTACGGCTCGGCGAAGGGCCTCGACCCGGCCACGCGCACCCTGTACGGACTCGGCGACCTGGGCCTGCACGCCACCTGGGAAACGGGCGGCGGGGACTCGCTCGACGCGGGCCAGGTGCTGACGGCGGACCTGGACGGGGACGGGTTCCCCGACTTCGTGACCAGCGCCAGTGGCGGGCCGGTGAGCGACAGGCGGCCGTCGACGTCGCGCAGAAACCCGAGCGTCACCTGGGGCGGGCCCCACGGGCCGAACGCCGGAGCCCGCACCACGGCCGGAGCCGCGTCCGAAGCCACGACCGGGTCCGCGGCCCCGGCGACGGAGCTGCGGTTGCCCCAGGAGATGGCGGGGCTCGCCCTGACGCAACCGGTGCGCGGGGACTTCGACGGGGACGGGCACCACGACCTGGCGGGCCTCGCGGGTGACGGAGACACCGGCCCGGTGGCCCCGCTGGTGCTGTACGGCCCGTTCACGCGGGCCGGCGCCCCCGCGCGGACCGACACCGGTCTGCCGCCGACCCGCGGCACGCTGATCACCGACGCCATCGACCCGACCGGCGAGCCCCGCGCGACCTCGCTGCTCGTACAGGGCGAGGCCGACGGCGAACAGGCGCCGAACACCCTGTACCGGGCCCACGAGGGCAGCGGTCTCGAACGGAAGGGCGAGACGCTGCGGGCCGGCACCGCGCACACCTTCGGCGACTTCGACGGCGACGGGGTGCGGGACCTGGCCGTCGGCGACAACGGCGGACGCAACAACGAGCCCGGCTTCGAGACGGAGGCGCCGGAGGTCGACGGTTCTCTGACCGTCTACCCGGGCGCGGGCGGCGCGCCCGTGAGACACCTCCTGCCCAAGGTTCCGAAGGGCGCGGCCACGGACTACGGCCCCGGTGGCTTCGTGGCCGCCGACCCCGACGGCGACGGCCGCGACGGCCTCCTGGTCGCCACCTACGAGGGCGCCACCCTGATCGACGGCGACCGGCGTACGGATGTGCTGCGCGAGGGCCCGGCCGTGAGCGAGGGCGTAAGGACGCCCCAGAAGTGGCGTCACGCCCGCCCCGCGGACGCCGGTGACTTCGACGGCGACGGGAAGGACGAACTGGTGCTGCACTGGGCGGCGGACACGCTGTTCGGGTTCTACGGCGAGAATCCGACGCACTGGTGGATCACCAAGGGGACGACGGCGAAGGACCAGGCCGCGTTCAGCACGTGGCGGTTCGCCTGACCACGCGTCAGGAGTCCAGGGCCGTGGATCGGCCGGGTGATCGGGCCGCCCGTGACCCGGCCGGAAGCTGTCACCGCGTCCTGCCTATTGACATGGGCACGGGCCCACTGGCTTGATGGCCTGCGCACCGCTGGGAGCGCTCCCAAACCGGTTCAGCTCCCGCCGTCGTCGCCATCGACTGTGAAAGGTCCGATCCGTGCGCCTCATACCCAAGGCCCGCTCCGGCTTCGCCGCCGCGGCCGCGGCCACCGCCCTGTTAGGTCTGTGCACGACCCCGGCCGCGGCGCGTGACGCCTCCGTCGCGGGCCAGCCGCGGACCGCGCCCGCCGCCGCCTCCACCGGGCACACGCTCACCCCGGGCACCAAGTTCTACATCGAGGGCAACAGCAAGGCCTTCGCGCAGGCCCTCACCGACCGCAAGGCGGGGGACACGGCGAACGCGAAGCTGATGGACGCGATGGCGTCGTACCCGGTCGCCGAGTGGTTCACCGGTTCCACCACGCTCAAGCAGACCACCGACGCGATGGCCCTGCTCCAGGCGAAGGCCGCGCCGCAGCAGCGGGTCCCGGTCACCGTCGCCTACAACGTGCCGGGCCGCGACTGCTCGCAGTACTCGGCCGGCGGCGCCTCCAACAGCGCGGAGTACGCCGCCTGGGTCGACGCCCTGGCCAAGGGCATCGGCGACAAGAAGACCGTGGTCATCCTGGAGCCCGACGGCCTGGCCCTCTCCCCCGCGTTCTGCGGTGGCACCGCCGAGCAGCAGGCCACCCGGCTCGACGAGATCAACGACGCGGTGGACCGGCTCGCCCAGCAGCCCGGAACGGTGACCTACCTGGACGCCGGCCACAGCTCCTGGCACGCGGTCGGCGAGATGGCCCAGCTGCTCATCGACGGCGGGGTGGCCCGGGCGCAGGGCTTCTTCCTCAACGTCTCCAACTACCGCACGGACAGCGAGCTGATCCGCTACGGCACCCAGATCTCCCAGTGCATCTGGTACCTGCGGAACACCGAGGGCGCCGCGCCGGGTGACTGCGCCAACCAGTGGTGGCCGGCCGCCGACGCCGACGGCTGGTACGCCTCGCACGTGCCCGCCGACGCGCAGCTGACCCACTTCGTGGTCGACACCAGCCGCAACGGCAAGGGCCCCTGGACGCCGACCGCGACCTACCCGGACCCGCAGGAGTGGTGCAACCCGCCGAACCGCGGCCTCGGCGTGCGCCCCACCAGCCAGACCGGCGTCCCGCTGCTCGACGCGTACCTGTGGATCAAGGTCCCCGGTGAGTCCGACGGCAGCTGCACCCGCGGCACGGCCGGGCCCGAGGACCCCGAGTACGGCGTCGTCGACCCGGCGGCCGGAGCGTGGTGGCCCGCGCAGGCGCACGACCTCGCGGCGAAGGCGGTCCCGGCGCTGAAGTTCAACACGGACTGGTAGGCCCCCGCCTCACCGTCACCACCCGCCCGCACGACAGGACGGCCACGCCCCCTCCCCGGGGTGTGGCCGTCCGTCGTTCCCCGCCCGCCGCCGTCAGCCGCCCGAGGTGTCCGATTCCGCGTCGGCGGTGACGCCGGAGCAGTCGTAGGGGTCGTCGAGCCAGCCGTCCGGCAGGGCGACCCGGTTGTTGCCGGAGGTGCGGCCGCGCGGGCCGTCGGCCCCGACGGGCCAGGGCTGGTCGAGGTCCAGCTCGTCGAGCCCGGCGCGCAGGTCGGCGAGCGTCGAGGTGATCGCCAGGCGCTTGCGCATCTCGGAGCCGACCGCGAAGCCCTTGAGGTACCAGGCGACGTGCTTGCGGAAGTCGATGACGCCGCGGGCCTCGTCGCCGATCCACTCGCCGAGCAGGGTGGCGTGCCGGACCATCGCGTCGGCCACCTCGCGCAGGGTGGGGGCCACCCGGTCCTCGCGGCCCTCGAAGGCGGCGACCAGGTCGGCGAAGAGCCACGGGCGGCCCAGGCAGCCGCGGCCGACGACCACGCCGTCGCAGCCCGTCTCGCGGACCATCCGCAGCGCGTCCTCGGCGCACCAGATGTCGCCGTTGCCCAGCACCGGGATCTCCGGCACGTGCTCCTTGAGCCGCGCGATGGCGTCCCAGTCGGCGGTGCCGCCGTAGTGCTGGGCGGTGGTGCGGCCGTGCAGGGCGATGGCGGTGACGCCCTCCTCCACGGCGATGCGGCCGGCGTCCAGGTAGGTGAGGTGGTCGTCGTCAATGCCCTTGCGCATCTTCATCGTGACCGGCAGCGCCCCGGCCTCCGATACCGCCTCGCGCAGGATGGAGCGCAGCAGGTTCCGCTTGTACGGCAGCGCGGAGCCGCCGCCCTTGCGGGTCACCTTGGGCACCGGGCAGCCGAAGTTCAGGTCGATGTGGTCGGCGAGGTCCTCGTCGACGATCATCCGGACCGCCTTGCCGACGGTGACCGGGTCCACGCCGTACAGCTGGATCGACCGCGGCTTCTCGCTCGCGTCGAAGTGGATCAGCTGCATGGTCTTCTCGTTGCGCTCGACCAGCGCGCGCGTGGTGATCATCTCGCTGACGAACAGGCCCTTGCCGCCGCTGAACTCCCGGCACAGGGTGCGGAAGGGCGCGTTGGTGATTCCGGCCATGGGGGCGAGCACCACCGGCGGCTGGACGGTGTGCGGGCCGATCTGGAGAGGGGTGACGGGCGTGGACATTGGCCCATTGTCCCTCACCGCGGATCCCCGGAGGTAGCTGAAGGCAGCTGGAGACAGCTGAAGGCAGCCTTTAGTTAGGCACACTATTGGTCGTAGCATGAATCACATGCCCGAACTCAGCCGACGCCGCCGGTTCCTCGTCCTGGCCATCTGCTGCATGAGCCTGCTGCTGGTCAGCCTGGACATCACCGTGCTCAACGTGGCGCTGCCCGTGATGGGCCAGGAGCTCGGCAGCGGCGTCTCCGGGATGCAGTGGGCCCTCGACTCCTACACGCTGGTCCTCGCCGCGCTGCTGATGGTGGCCGGCTCCACCGCCGACCGGCTCGGCCGCAAGCGGGTCTTCATGACCGGACTGGTCGTCTTCTCCGTGGGTTCCCTGCTGTGCTCGCTGGCGCCGACCCTGGACGCGCTGGTCGCCTTCCGGGTGGTGCAGGCGGTCGGCGGTTCGATGCTCAACCCGGTGGCCATGTCGATCATCACCAACACCTTCACCGAGCCCGCCGAGCGGGCCCGCGCCATCGGCGTGTGGGGCGCGGTGGTGGGGCTGTCGATGGCCTCCGGGCCGCTGGTCGGCGGGCTGCTGGTGGACGCGGTCGGCTGGCGGGCGGTGTTCTGGATCAACCTTCCGGTGGGGCTGGCCGCCCTGCTCCTCACCCTGCGCTTCGTCCCCGAGTCCCGGGCCCCACGGGCCCGCCGTTTCGACCCGGTGGGCCAGGTGCTGGTCGCCGTCCTCTTCGCCTCGCTGACGTACGCGATCATCGAGGCCCCGCACGCGCCCGCCACACGGGTCGTGCCCGTCGCCGCCGTCGCGCTCGCCGCACTGCTGGGCCTGCTGTGGCACGAGCCGCGGCGCCGGGAGCCGCTGATCGACCTGCGCTTCTTCCGCTCCGCGCCGTTCAGCGGGGCGACCGTGATCGCGGTCTGCGCCTTCGCCGCGCTCAGCGGGTTCCTGTTCCTCTCCACCCTCCACCTGCAACAGGTCCGGGGCCTGGACCCGCTGCACGCGGGCCTGTGGATGCTGCCGATGGCGGTGCCGACCCTGCTGCTCGCACCGCTCTCCGGCCGCATCGTCGGCAGCAGGGGCCCGCGGGTGCCGCTGCTGGTCGCGGGGACCGCGATGGCCGCGGCGGGGGTCGTGTTCGCGGGCTTCCCCGACGCGGGCGACACCACCTTGGTCACGGGCTACGCCCTGTTCGGCGTGGGCTTCGGCATGGTGAACGCGCCGATCACCAACACCGCGGTCTCCGGCATGCCCCGCGCCCAGGCCGGCGTGGCGGCGGCGGTCGCCTCCACCAGCCGGCAGCTCGGGGCCACGCTGGGCGTCGCGGTGATCGGCGCGGTCCTGGCCCACGGGGTGGCGGCCTCCTCGCAGACGCACGCGCAGGCCGTCGCGGCGGCCTCCCGCCCGGCCTGGTGGATCGTGGCCGCCTGCGGGCTGGCCGTCCTGGCCGTCGGCGCCCTCACCACCGGCCGCCGCGCGGAGGCCACCGCGGCCCGCACGGCCGCCCGCCTGTCGGACGAAGGGCGGGACGAGGAGCAGAGCGAGGGGCATGCGGGCGACATGCGGGCGAACGACGCACAGGCTGACGACGTGCAGGTGAAGGCCTGACCCCGCCCGGGCCCGCAGCGCACAGGCGGCCAGGGAACGCCGGACGTGGTGAGGCCCGCACCCGGGGAGCTGCGCCGGGCGCGGGCCTGGTCGGGGAGGCCGCCGGATCACCTCACGTCACGGCAGGTGACCTCGGGTCGAGGGCGGCCGTGCGTCAGGGGGTGACGCACCTCCGGCAGGCCCAGGCCGACGCGGCCGGCCAGCTCGCACGCGTCGTCGGCGGACCGGTCGACGAGTGCGATGTAGACCCGCTCCTCGGCCGGTGGGACCCCGATCCCTTCCAGCATGCTTCGCCCTCTCGTGCGCCCCCGTTCATGGCTGCGCCGATCTTGGAGCGCGCGGGACCGCAGGTCAACGGCCGTGTCGCGGAGCGAGACTGACGCGACGAGGCCCCGCCGCGTCACGTACACGGCGGGGCCTGCGGGAACGTCCGGTCAGGCGGTGCGGAACGCGTCCGCCTTGACCCCGGCGAGGAAGGCGGCGAACGAGGCGGCGGGCACGGACAGGACCGCGCCGGCGGGGTTCTTGGAGTCCCGCACCGGCACGACGCCGCGGGAGGGGACGAGGTTCACGGCGACCTCGACGCACTGGCCGCCGTTGTTGCTGTAGGAGGACGTGACCCAACGAGGGGATTCGGTCGTCACTAGGTGCCCTTTCGTAGCTGGCTGATCAAGGCGACAGAGTCCGCCTGGGACAGCGCTTCGGCCTGTAGCTGATGGTAGGCCGTCAGCACAGGCAGCACGGAAACGCTTTCCCGCTCCAGATGACCTTTCTGCGCGGACTCCGCGTAGGACATCAGCGCCCTGTCCGGAAGCGTGAGGACCGTGATGGGCAGGTCGAACGGCCGCCGGTCACCCATGGCGAACTCGGCTACTTGCAGCACCGTGTTGGGCAGCTCCGCGAAGGCCAGCAGGTGGTCGAACTGCGCGGCCATGACCGACGGGTCCCCAATGGGCCGCCGGAGGCAGCTCTCGTCCAGCACCACGAACACCAGCGGGCGGGTCCGCCGGTCGAGGGCGCCCTGCCGCTCGGCGACGAGGGACACCCGCTCGTCCGCCTGCTCGGGACTGATGGCTCCCCGCCTGACCGCGCTCTCGGCCAGCACCGTCGCGTATTCGCGCGTCTGCAGCAGCCCGGGGATCACGCCCACCTCGTACAAGCGGATCTCCACGGCCCGACCCTCGTAGGCGACGAACTCGGGGAAGCCCTCCAGCAGGCTTCCGTGCCGGAGTTCCCGTGACAGCCGCTCGAACGTCTCGGCGTTCTCGGTGATGCCGAAGGCCCGGTCGGCACTGCGCGAAAAGCGCAAGGTTGGAAGCTTGCGACCAGTTTCCACGGAGGAGATATGGGTGCTCGAGTACTCCATCCGGGCCGCCAGATCCTCCTGCTTCCAGCCGCGTGCCTCCCGCACCGTCCGCAGACGTGCGCCGAAGGCCGCAGCCGGGGAGCTCTCGGGGTTCAGGTCCTTGATGTTCATGGCACAGCCACCAACTTTCCGTCCCGATTCGCCAAGTTGAGAGGCCGCCGACTCTAGGCCACGCTGAGCCCCCTTGGTAGTCGCTCCGTCACGGAGAGGAGTTGCCGTGGTCACCCCCCAGACGGCCTCGCACCTGCAGGGACGCCCCGAGAACACCGCGTCGCCCGCCCTGCCGCCCCGTCACCGAATCAGCCTCACGAGTGAGCCGGCCGCGCGCCCCGTCGATCTGACGCTGCCCCGCGAGGCACGGTCCGTGGCGCTGGCCCGCCGTTTCGCCGTGGACCGCGTTCGCGAGGAGGTGCCGGACCCCCCGGACGAACTGCTGGACCGGGTACGCCTGGTGACGTCCGAACTGGCGACGAACGGCGTCAAGTACGGCGCGCGCGACGACGACCTGATCGGCGTGACGGTGCGGGTCACCGCGGACCGGGTGCGGATCGAGGTCCACGACCCCAACCGCACCCGCCCCCGGATGCGCAGCGCGGCGGACCGGCGGCGGCGCAACCACGGCAACGGGCTGCACATCGTCGCCGCGCTCACGGACGGACGGTGGGGCGTGGGCGCGAGGCCCTTCGGCAAGTACGTCTGGGCGGAGATCCCGCGCACCCTGTGACGCCGCCGCGTCGTGGGCCGTCAGCCCAGCCGGGCGAAGGCGTGGTCGGCGTCGGCGACGGCCTCCGCGTGCACCTCGCGGGCGGGGCGCCCGCCGGCGATCCGCTGCCAGTTGGCGCGGGCGAGCACTCGCCGCACGGCGATCGCCTGCGCCGCCAGCAGCCGGGCGGGGAGGTCCGGGCCCGGGTCGAGGGCCTCCGCCAGTGCCTGTTCGTCCTCTTGCGTGTACTGCGTGAGGCGTCCCGCCAGGCTCGGCGTGGTGAACACCAGGCGGTGGAACTCCACCACGACCGGATGGTCGTTGAGGCCGGTCACCGGCTCGTGCCGGTCGAGGCCCGCACGGAAGTGCCGGTGCAGGGCGGTCACGGGCGGGACGCCGGGTCCGCGCTCGCGCACGACGCGCGCGGCCTCGCCCTGGTGGTCCGCGAACCGGTGGAGGACCAGGTCCTCCTTGGTGGGGAAGTACCGGAAGAGCGTCGGCTTGGAGACCTCGGCCGCGGCGGCGATGTCGCTGACCGAGACCTTGTCGAATCCGTGCGCGAGGAAGAGCGTGATCGCCGCGTCGGCGATGGCGTCATGGGTCCGCGCCTTCTTGCGGGCGCGCAGCCCCGTCGGCTCAGTCACCTGGGGAGCCTAACATTTGTTACCGGGTTGCTTTTGTTACCGGGTAACGCGTTAGTGTGCGTCCCATGAAACGAACCCCTGTCCAGCCGGTCCTGGTCACCGGCGCCACCGGCCGGATCGGCCGTGCGGTCGTCGGCCACCTCCTCGACGCGGGCGTGCCGGTGCGTGCCCTCACCCGTCGCCCGGAGGCGGCGGCGACGCTGCCGGCCGGGATCGAGGTCGTCACGGGCGACCTCACCGTGCCCGCGTCCCTCGACGAGGCGGCCCAGGGCGCCGGCGCGGTCTTCCTGCTGTGGACCGCGCCGCCGGAGACGGCCGCGGCGGTCGTCGAGCGACTGGCGGCCCGTACGCGGCGCATCGTCCTCCTCTCGTCACCGCACCGGACGCCGCACCCGTTCTTCCAGCAGCCCAATCCCATGGCGGCGTTCCACGCGGAGCTGGAGCGGCTCGTCGCGGACACGGGGGTGGAGTCGACGGTCGTCCGGCCGGGGATGTTCGCGTCGAACGCCGCGGCCTGGTGGGCACCCTCCCTCCGCGCGGGCGACGTCGTCCGGTGGCCCTACGGGGCCGCCGAGACCGCACCGGTCGACGACCGTGACGTCGCGGCCGTCGCGGCGCGGACCCTGTACGAGGACGGGCACGCCGGCGGCGACTACGTCCTCACGGGCGCCGAGTCGCTGACCCAGGCGGCGCAGGTGGGCGTCATCGGCGAGGTGCTGGGGCGCCCCGTCCGGTTCGAGGAGATGTCTCCGGAGGAGTTCCGCCGCGAGACGGAGGGACAGGCGCCGGGGCCGGTGGTCGACATGCTGCTCTCGGCGTGGAACGCGGCGGTCGGCGGGCCCGCGTACGTCAGCTCCGCGGTGTCCGACGTCCTGGGGGTTCCGCCGAGGCCGTTCCGCCAGTGGGTCGCCGACCACGCCGGCACGTTCGCGCGGGGCTCCGTCCCCACGCCCTGACGTCGCCGGCCGTTCCCGCGGCCCCGGCCCGGCGATGCGGACCGGCCGCCGGAGTCACCAGGCGCCGCGGAACACCCGTGGGCCCGCCGAGGTCACCGGATCCGGGTGCCGCGGAACGCCCGCCGGTACTCCCGGGGCGGGACGCCCACCGCGCGGACGAACCCCGGCCGCAGGGCCACCGCCGAGCTGAAGCCGCAGCGGGCGGCGACCTCGCCGACCGGGAGGTCGGTCTCCTCCAGCAACCGCTGGGCCGCGAGCAGCCGTTGCTCCAGCAGCCACCGCAGCGGCGTCGTGCCGGTGGCCTCCGTGAAGCGGCGGGCGAAGGTGCGCTCCGACATCAGGGCGGCACGCGCCATGTCCCGTACGGTCCATGGGGTGTCGAGCGCGGCCAGCACCTCCCGCCGGGCCCGGGAGAGCGGATCCTCCGTGCCGGCGGCCGGTGTCGGCGGCACCGGCGAGGGGATGAACTGGGCCTGCCCGCCGGCCCGGAACGGCGCCGTCACCATGGCCCGGGCGATGGCCGCCGCGGCCCGCTCGCCGCGGGCGGCGCGTACCAGGTGCAGGCACAGGTCGATGCCGGCGGCGACCCCGGCGGAGGTCCAGATCGCGCCGTCGCCGGTGAACAGCACGTCGGAGCGGACGTCCGCCGCCGGGTGGCGGCGGGCCAGTTCCCCCGCGAGCGCCCAGTGGGTGGTGGCGGTACGGCCCTCCAGCAGGCCCGACTGCGCCAGCACGAACGCCCCGGCGCACAGCGAGGCGATCGGGACGCCCCGTTCGTGCACCGCCCGCAGGGCCCGGACCACGGCGGGGTCCACGGTGGCGCCGGCGTCCTCCAGGCCGGGCACCAGGACGAGGTCGCAGTCGAGCAGCCCTTCGAGGCCCGCGTCCGGCACCCTCTCCAGCCCGCCGCCCAGCCGCACCCGCGTCCCGTCGGGGCCGCAGACGCGCAGGGTGAAGTCGGCGGCCCGGTTGGACCACACCTCGCAGATCACCGCGTAGTCGAAGGCCCGCACCCCGTCGAGGAGCAGGCAGCCGACGGTGTTCAGGGGCGGGGAGGGCGACGGCGACGGCATGGCAGGAATCTATCGACCGTCGGCGCCGCAGCCGCTCACGGCCGGGGACCGCCGGGACGCACGGTGGAGGCATGACCTCATCGACCGGCGCGTCCGCGCCCTTCACCGTGCGTTACGTCGGCGGCCCCACGGCGGTCCTGGAGACCGGCGGGGTCCGCCTGCTCACCGACCCGACCTTCGACCCGCCGGGCGACTACCCCGCGCCCGGGGGCGGCACCACCCTGGTCAAGACGGCCGGTCCGGCGGTCGGCGCGGCGGAGATCGGCCCTGTCGACGCCGTGCTGCTCTCCCACGACCAGCACGCCGACAACCTCGACCACGCGGGGCGGGCGTTCCTCGACGGCGTCCCGCTCACCTTGTCCACGGAGTCCGCGCGGCAGCGGCTCGGCGGCACGGTGCGGGCGCTGGCGGACGGGGAGAGCGTGGAGCTGCCCCGGCCGGACGGCGGGGCGCTGCGGATCACCGGCGTGCCCGCGCAGCACGGCCCCGACGGCACCGAGCACCTCGTGGGCGAGGTGACCGGGTTCGTGCTCTCCGGCGACGGGCTGCCCACGGTGTACGTGAGCGGGGACAACGCCTCGCTGGACGTGGTGCGCGGGATCGCGGAGCGGTTCGGCCCCTTCGACGTGGCGGTGCTCTTCGCGGGCGGGGTGCTGACGCCGCTGCTGCCGGGCGCCTTCCTGACCCTCTCCAGCGCCTGGGCCGCGCAGGCCGCGGAGATCCTCGGGGCGCGGCAGGTGGTCCCGCTCCACTTCGAGCACTGGCAGCACTTCAGCGAGGGCGGCGACGCCCTGACCGAGGCGTTCGCGGCGGCGGGGCTCTCCGACCGTCTGCGGATGCCGAAGCCGGGCGGGAGCGTGGAGGTGGCGGCCGGGTAGGCGCCGTGGGCGGCCGCCCGCGGACCGGAGGGCCGGGGGGGCCGGGGGCCCGGGGGTGGCCGGGGCCGCGGTCCGGCTCCTCACGGGTGGCGCATACGGTCGCGGTGTGGAGACGACGCGCCGGGTGGCTGCCCGGATCCTCTGTCTGGACGCCGTCGGACGCCTGCTGCTCATGCGCTGGCGCGACCCGTTCGACGGGACGCACCTCTGGGAACCGCCGGGGGGCGGGGTCGAGCCGGGCGAGACGCCGTTGGCCGCGGCCCGCCGTGAACTGGCCGAGGAGACGGGGCTCGACCCGGCCGCCGTCCTCGACCGGTCGGTGCCGGTCGGGCGTGACGTGGTGTGGGGCGGCAAGCGGTACGTCGGGACGGAGCACTTCTTCGTCGCGCGGTTCGCCGAGGAGCGCCCCGCGCTGGTGCGGACCGGCCTGCTCCCCTACGAGCTGACCAGCCTGGACACCCACGCCTGGGTGGCGTGGCCGGACCTGGGCTCGCTCCCCGACCCGGTCGAGCCGCCGCAGCTGGCCGCCGTGCTCGCCACGCTGGCGCCGGACGGCCCCTGGCGGGACGACGCCTGACGCGCGGGACCGGCTGCGCGGGCGGGCGTCCGTGACGGACCCGGCGCGCGTGGGAGGGCGACCCGATCGCCCCTGAACCCGCACGTCGGCGCCCCGTAAGGTGGCCGTATGTTCGATCGTCTGGAGATCACGGTGCTGCCGCCGGGACCCCGGTGGTCGGCCCAGGTGCGGTTCTGGGTCAACGGCGAGGACATCGTCGAGGAGGCGGTCGCACAGGGCGGTCGCGGTCCGTGGGCCTCGGACGTGCTGCCGGAAGGGCGGCACAGCCCGCTGCGCGGGACCGGGGAGGCCCGCCGCCTGGAACTCGGGGAACCCGAGTGCACCGGCGGGTGCTGCGGCTTCATGACCCTGGTCGTGCAGCGGTTCGGAGAGATCGTCCGGTGGTCGGACCGGCAGGTGCCCTGGCCCGCGCACACACTCGTGCCCCACCCGCCGCCGGACCTCCACTTCGACGCCGGGCAGTACGACGCCGAACTGACGCGCGTCGAGGCGGACCGCTGGTGGCAGGTGTACTCAAGGCTCGCGTAGGGGCCGGTCGGGCGCCCCGTCTCAGGCCGGCAGGGGGCGGCCGTCGTCGGCGGGCCGGTGGATGGGGCCGTCCAGGGCGGAGAGCGGGAGGGCGGTGCCCCCGCGGCGGGTGCGGACGATCTCCGCGGCGATGGACACGGCCGTCTCCTCGGGGGTGACGGCGCCCAGGTCGAGGCCGATCGGCGAGGCGAGGCGGCGCAGAGCGGCCTCGTCGACGCCGGCCTCGCGCAGCCGGGCGGTCCGCTCGGCGTGGATGCGGCGGCTGCCCATCACGCCGATGTACGCGGCGGGCGTGCGCACCGCCTCGACCAGCAGCGGGACGTCGAAGCGGGGGTCGTGGGTGAGCACGCAGATCACCGTCCGCGCGTCGACCTCGGTGGCCGCCAGGTAGTCCGAGGGCCAGGCCCGCACCACCTCGTCGGCCATCGGGAACCGCTCGGGCGTGGCGAAGACGGGGCGGGCGTCGCAGACGGTCACCCGGTAGCCGAGGAAGGCGCCCATCCGCGCGGTGGCCGCCGCGTGGTCGATGGCGCCGAACACCAGCATCCGCGGCGGCGGCGTGAAGCTCCGGACGAAGACGGCCGTCTCCTCGCGGCGCCGCTCGCCGCGCGGGCCGTAGCGCCGCAGCGCGTCGCCCCCCGCGGACAGCAGCGCCCGCGCGTCCTGCGCCACAGCCCGGGCCAGCTCGGGGGCGCCGCCCCACGCGTCGTCGCCCTGGGGCAGGGTCCCGCCGTCGCCGTCGGCCACGGTGCCGCCGTCGCCATGGGTCCCGGTCCCGCCGTCGCCGTGGGCCACGGTCCCGTCGGGCCGCACCGCCAGCTGCGCGCCGACCGCGACCCCGACGGCCGGGCCGTCACCACCGACCGCGCCGTCAGCGCGGATCTCGCCGCCGCCTTCGCCACGGCCGCCGTCCTCCCCCGCGGCCCCGCCCCGGCCGGGCGGCTCCGCCGCGGGGGCCGTGTCCACCACCGTCGCCAGGGCCACCGCCTCGCCCCGCTCCGCCGCCTCCAGGACGTCCAGCAGCGCGGCGCGTTCGCCCGCGCCCCGGTAGGCGCGGACCAGCACCCGCAGCGTGCCGCCGCAGGTGAGGCCCACCGCGAAGGCGTCCTCGTCGCCGACCCCGAAGACGTGGACCTGCGGGATGCCGTCGGCCAGCACCGCCAGGCCGGCCTCGTAGACCGCGCCCTCGACGCAGCCGCCGGACAGGCTCCCGGCCACCGCGCGGTCCGCGCCGACCGCCATCGCGGCGCCGGGCCGCCGGGGCGCGCTGCCGTGGGCCTCCACCAGGAGGGCCACCGCGAAGTCGGTCCCGGCCTCGTGCCACCGTCGCAGCGGCGTCAGCAGGTCGATCATGAGGTCGTTTTAACACTTAAAGAGTTTTGAAGACACCCCTTGTGGCCTGCCCGGAAAGGGTGTTAAACATCTCCGCAATCGAATATTCAGGCATTAGATAACTCTGTGTAGCGGTTCCCGTGCCCCCGGTCGCCGCGTCGCTGGAGGTCCTGCCCATGCTCCTGCTCCCCAACGGTCTGGTCGCGCCCACCCAGCGCACCATCGCGCCCTTCGCCCTGCACCGCCCCACCTCGGTGGAGGAGGCGGTGTCCGAGGGCGCCCGCCCCGGCGCGGTCTACGCGCAGGGCTGCAGCGACCTGTTCGCCCAGTTCCGGGAGGGGCTGCGCTGCGACAGCCTGGTCGCCCTGGACCGGGTCGCCGGGCTGGACGGGGTGGTCGCCGAGGACGGCGGGCTGCGGATCGGCGCCGGGGTCGCCCACCACGACGGCGCCCGCCACGAGGTGGTCCGGAGCGCCCTGCCGAACTTCGCCGCGGCCTGGGGGCGGATCGCCAACCACCGGATCCGGCAGCGGGCGACCGTCGGCGGCAACCTGATGGCGCGGCGCACCCGCTACGAGATGTCGATCATGCTGCAGGCGCTCGGCGCGCGGCTGCTGTTCCACACCCCCGAGGGGCCGCTGGAGCTGGACCCGGCCGCCCTGTGGGACCGGCCGGAGCCGCCCGGGGCGCTGCTGACCGAGGTGGTGGTGCCGGACACCGCCGGCGTCTGGTTCGGCTACGAGCGGTCGATGCGCCCGCTGGCCACCGCCGCCGTCGCGGTGCGCGGCGACCAGGTCACGCTGACCGTGGGCTCGGAGTACACCCGCCCGCACACCGTCCGCCTGGCCCTGGGCGAGGACCCCGCCCGGGCCGCGGCCGCACTGCCCGACGGTGTCGGCGACGCCGCGGCGGGCGCCGACTACCGCCGCCACCTGGCCGGGGTTCTGCTGCGCCGCCTGCTGGACGCCCGTACCGCCGAACAGGCCGAAGAGAAGGAGAGCGCGTGAGCACCGACCGGACCGCCGCCCGGCGGATCACCGTCGATGTGGAGGTCGACGGCCGCCGTCGCCGCGAGGAGATACCCGCGCAGACGGTGCTGCTGGACCTGCTGCGCGACCGGATGGGCAACACCGGGGTGAAGGCGTCCTGCGAGCGCGGCGTCTGCGGGGCGTGCACCACGCTGATCGACGGCGTGCCCACGGCCTCCTGCAGCGTCTTCGCCTTCAGCGTGGACGGCCGCTCGGTGGAGACCGTCGCCGGGCAGTCCGAGGGCGGCGGACCCGGCCCCGTGCAGCGGGCGTTCGCCGAGTGCGGCGGCTTCCAGTGCGGCTACTGCACCCCCGGCATGGTGATGCTGACGACCGCCCTGCTGCGCGAGCACCCCGAGCCCACCGAGGAGCAGATCCGCGACTGGATCTCCTCCAACATCTGCCGGTGCACCGGCTACGCGATGATCCTCGACTCGGTCCGCCGGGCCGCCGAGCTGATCCGGGAGGAAGCGTGACCGGCAGGACCAGCGCCTTCGGCTCCACCGCGCCCCGCAAGGACGCGACCCTCAAGGTCACCGGCGCCGCCCGGTACACCGCGGACGTCACGCTGCCCGGCATGCTGCACGCCAAGGTGCTGCGCAGCCCGCACCCGCACGCCCGGCTGGTGTCGGTGGACGCGACCAGGGCGCGCGAGGTCCCCGGCGTGCACGCGGTGATCACCCGCGACGACCTGGACGGACTGGACGCCGTCTACGGCTACTTCATCAAGGACCAGCCGATCGTCGCGACCGACCGGGTGCGGTACGTCGGCGACCCGGTCGCGGCGGTGGCCGCCGAGGACGAGGCGGCCGCGCTGGCTGCGCTCGCGCTGATCGACGTCGAGTACGAGGTGCTGGACACCCTGCCGGACGTCGAGGCCGCGTTGGCCGAGGGCGCCCCCGAGCTGTTCCCCGGCGACAAGCCGCGCGGCGTGGTGCCGCCCTACGGGGCCGGGGCCTCCGGCGCGCTGTGGCCCAGGCCCAACGTCTGCTACGAGTTCCGCTACGAGACGGGCTCCGACGAGGTGTGGGAGCGCTGCGACCACGTCTTCGAGGACACCTTCGTCTTCTCCCGGATGAACCACTTCCACCTGGAGCCCTTCGTCACCGTCGCCGACGCGCGCGGCGACCGGATCGAGGTGTGGACCTCCACCCAGAACCCGTTCCCGCTGCGCCGGGAGATCGCCCGGGTGTTCCGGGTGGAGGAGTCCTCGGTGCGGGTCGACGTGCCGTTCGTGGGCGGCGGTTTCGGCGCCAAGCACAACTGCAAGACCGAGCCGGTGGCGATCCTGCTGTCGAGGCTCACCGGGCGGCCGGTCCGCTACTGCCTGACCACCGAGGAGGGCTTCCTCACCCTCAGCCAGCACGCCGCGGTGCTGAAGGTGCGCACCGGCCTCCTGGCCGACGGGACCTTCGTCGCCCGGGAGAGCGAGGTGCTGCTCGACGCCGGCGCCTACACCGACGGCAGTCCGCTGGTCGCGGAGAAGGCCGGCTACCGCATCCCCGGCCCCTACCGCTGGGAGCACGTGCGCTCCTCGTGCGCCTGCGTGATGACCTCGACCACGCCGGCCGGGCCGTTCCGCGGCTTCGGGGCGACCCAGGCGACCTGGGCGAGCGAGAGTCAGATCGACATGATCGCCCGACGGCTCGGCATGGACCCCTACGACCTGCGGGTGAAGAACCTCAAGGCGCTGGGCGAGCCGTTCATGCCGGGCGAGAGCGGCATCGACAGCGACCTGGTCGAGGGACTGGACCTGGTCGCCGCCGAACTCGGCTATCAGGGCCGGGAGAAGCGGCCGAACCGCGGCATGGGACTGGCGATCGGGTTCAAGGACGGCGGCGGCGTCAACAAGCCGGCGCAGGCCCGGGTGAAGGTCAACGCGACCGGACAGGTCATCGTCTCCACCGGCTCGGTGGAGATCGGCCAGGGCATCTCGACGGCGCTGTGCCTGGTCGCCGCGGAGGTGCTGGGGCTGCCGCCGGAACGGATCTCCTACGCGTCCGTCTCCACCGACACCTCCCCCTTCGACCAGGGCACCAACGCCTCCTCCGGCATGACGGTGACGGGACGCGCCGTGCAGCTCGCCGCCGAACAGGCCCGCGACCGCGTGCTGGAGTTCGCGGCCGGCCGGCTGGGATGCGCGCCGTCCGACCTGGAGCTGGTCGACTGGGGAGTGCGACTGGACGGCACGGTCCACCCGCTGACGCCGATGATCCTGGCCGTCTTCGGCGGCACCGGCTACGAGTTCAGCGGCGACGGCTTCTTCAAGGCGCCCAACTCCCCTCAGGCGCCGCTGGAGGCGCCCTGCGTGTTCTGGGAGATCGGCTGGGCCGGCGCCGAGGTCGAGGTGGACCCGGACACCGGCGCGGTGACGGTGCTCAAGCTGGTGGCGAGCGGCGACGTCGGACGGGCCGCGAACAAGCTGGTGGTGCGGGGGCAGGAGGAGGGCGCCGCCCTGATGGGCTACGGGCAGGCGCTGTTCGAGGAGATGCGGTACGAGGACGGCGTCCTGGTCAACGGCGAGGCGCTGGACTACCGGGTGCCGATGGCCGAGGACCTGCCCGCCTCCTTCGTCTCCATCTCCCAGGAACAGGGCCACGGACCCGGTCCGTTCGGCTCCAAGGGCGCCGGCGAGGGCACCATGGTGCCGATCGCCGCCGCCATCGCCAACGCCGTGCAGGACGCCACCGGAGCGAGGGTCACCACCCTTCCGCTGACCCCCGAGCGGGTCTTCCGCGCCCTGCGGGAGGTGGACTCCCCCACTGCCTGAGCTGCCCGTCCCCGGCGGGGACAGCCCTCTCGCCGCACCCCCTCGGTCCGGACCGGACACCGGCCGAGGGGGCCTCGGCGCTGCCCCCGAGCGCGGCCGTCGAAGCATCGAATTAATTTCAGGCCAAAAATATTGACCCCTTAGATATGCGGTCCTAGGGTCGCCGCATCTGCTCACGCATCCGCCGACCCGCCCCGCTCGCGGAAGGACTCCCATGACGACCGTGGCCACGAAAGAGGTGGTGGGCTCCGGCTCCATCGCCGCCAGGATCGAACGACTGCCGCACTCCCGCTGGCACGTGAAGGTCCGCTTCCTCATCGGCGCCGTCACCTTCTTCGAGGCGTTCGACCAGCTGCTCGCCGCCTCCGCCCTGCCCGTCCTGACCGAGCAGTGGAACCTGTCCACCGGCCAGGCCACCTTCGCCGTCACCGCCGCCTCGGTGGGCATGCTGCTGGGCGCGTTCGTCGCGGGCTGGCTCGGCGACCGGATCGGCCGGGTGCGCACCGTCGCCCTCGGCGTGCTGCTCACCGGGCTCGCCAGCATCGCGGTGGCGGCCTCCGCCAACATCGAGATGTTCGCCCTGTTCCGCTTCGCGCAGGGCGTCGGCATCGGCGGCGTGGTGCCGATCGCGGCCACCTACATCAACGAGATCGCCCGCTCGGACAGCCGCGGCAAGCTGGTCCTGCTCTACGAGCTGATCTTCCCGGCCGGCCTCTCCGCGGCCTCCCTGACCGCCGTGTGGGTGGTGCCCAACCTCGGCTGGCAGGCGATGTTCCTGCTGGGCGGCCTGCCGGTGCTGCTCGCCCTGGTGCTGGTGCGCAAGGTGCCGGAGTCCCCGCGCTGGCTGGCCTCGCAGGGGCGCCTGGAGGAGGCCGAGGAGGTCGTCGCCCGGATCGAGGAGGAGATCACCGCCGCCACCCGCGAGCCGCTGCCCGAGCCCGCGCCGGCGATGCCGGCGGAGGAGTCCCGGGGCCGCCTGCGGGAGATCTTCCAGGGCCGCTACCTGCGCCGCACCGCCGTCCTGTCGACGATGTGGTTCGTCGCCTACTACGTGAACCACGGCATCTCGACCTGGCTGCCGTCGCTGTACACCAAGCACTTCGGCCTGGACCTCACGACGGCGCTCACCTACTCCCTGCTGAGCAACGCCACCGGCCTGGTCGGCACGCTGATCGCCGCCCTGGTGGTCGACCGCATCGGCCGCAAGCCGCTGCTGCTGACCGCGCTGATCGGCACCACCGCGGCGCTCGCTGCGCTCGCGGTGGCCGGCGCCACCTCCAGCGGCCAGGTCGCGCTGTTCGCCTCCTGCACCACCTTCTTCATCTTCGTGATCAACGCCTCGCTGTACCTGTACTCGCCCGAGCTGTACCCGACGCGCAACCGTGCCAAGGGCGCGGCCTTCGGCGGCGTCTGGAACCGCCTGGGCGTGATCCTCGGTCCGATCACGGTGGGCGCGATCCTCGCCTCCGGCGCCGACCTGAGCGTGATCTTCATCCAGCTGGCGGTCGTCGCCGCGGTGGGCGCGATCGTCGCCTGCTTCGCGGTGGAGACCAAGGGGAAGACGCTCGAGGAGCTGAACTCCTGACCTCGCGCGTCACGACGACGGGCCGGACACCCCGCACGGGGCCGTCCGGCCCTTCGCGTGCAGCGGACGTACCCGCGGGGTCCGTTAAGGGAGTAACTTTTCACCAGCAAGAAGAACCGGGGAGGGAGACCGCTGTGGCCGGCAGGGAACAGGGCGCCGATACGGACGCCGTGTCGCGCATCATCGAGGAGTGGCACCGTGAGCGGCCCGACCTCGACCCGTCCCCGATCGAAGTGCTGGGGCGGCTGCACCGTTCCTTCCTGCTCTACCAGGCGCAGACCAGCAAGCCGCTGGTCGCGGCCGGGCTCTCGATGGCCGGCTTCGACGTGCTGGCGGCCCTGCGGCGGGCGGGCGAGCCGTACCGGCTCACCGCGGGCGAGCTGGCGGCCACCAGCCTGGTCTCCTCGGCCGGTGTGACGCTGCGGCTGGACCGGCTGGAGGGCGACGGCCTCATCGTGCGCGAGAGGGACGCGGGCGACCGGCGGGTGGTCCACTGCCGGCTCACCCCGGCCGGCCTCAAGCTGATCGACACGCTCTTCGCGGAGCACCTGGACAACGAACGCCGGATGCTGGCCGGGCTCAGGCCGAAGGAGCGGGTGCAACTGGCCACGCTGCTGCAGAAGCTGGAGCGCAGCCTGGCGGACTCCGCGGACGCCAACGGCACGGGGTGACCGCTCGCCCTGCCGCACGACGCGGGCCCCCTCGCGCTTCTGGCGCGAGGGGGCCTGCGTGCGGTGCGGCGTGGGGCGAGGGCTCGGTTCAGGCGAGGAGTTCCGCCGCCTGCCGGGCGGCCTCCGCCCGGTAGAACCGGCGGATCCGCACCACGCCCAGGTCGTGCTGGTACAGGTTCTCCCCCACGTCCCCGTCGGCCGGCATGCCCTCCAGCATCACCCGGTCCTGCTCCAGCACCTCGTGGTGGCGCGCCTCCAGCGTGGTCCGGTACAGGAAGCGCCAGGAGGCCCGCTCCCAGCCCTGGACCTTCCGGGTCCGCCAGTGGAACACCGCGCACTCGGTCGCGGTGACCGGCACCACCATGCCGACGATGCCGAAGGCGCCGCCCGGCCCCGCGTACGGCTGGTACGGGATCTCCAGGTCGACCCAGTCGACGCCGGTGCGGCCGAACTCGACCCAGTCGAAGTTCACGCCGACCTGGTCGGTCTTCTCGAAGAAGAAGCCCCGCCCGGTCTCCCGGATGCGGAAGCGCGCCGACTTCGCGCCGCCGGACATGGAGTGGGAGTGGCCGTGCAGGAACGCCCCGTGCATCGGGTCCAGCACGTTGTCCACGTAGAAGCGCCACGGGGCGCCCCACTCGGCGTAGTTGAGGAAGTGGGCGGTGTCCGCGTCGCGCAGCCGGTCCGGCAGCACCAGCTCCGGCGGCTCGGGGTGCCGCTCGTCGCCCCAGTAGGCGAAGATCGCCCCGCAGTGCTCCTGGACGGGCAGCGAGCGCACCAGCCGCTTGCCCTCCAGGTTGCAGCCGGGCAGGCCGGGCACGGAGACGACCGTGCCCTCGCCGTCCACCTGGACGCCGTGGTAGAGGCAGGCGACCCGGTCGCCGAGGTGCTGGCCCAGGGAGAGCGGGGCGCTGCGGTGCGGGCACCGGTCGGCGATCATGTGGAGCTGCCCGGTGGGACGGCGGAAGAGCAGCCAGGGCTCGCCCCAGCGCGTCACGCGCTTCATCTCGCCGTCGCCCACGTGGTGCGAGGGCAGGACGGGGTACCACTGGTTGCGCAGCCCGGTGGCGTGGATCCGCTCGGCGAGTTCCTCGACGGACCCGGCGGAGGCAGGTGCGGCAGTCGTCATCTCGTCACGCTCCCAGTCGCTCGATCTCGGCCCGGAACGACTCCTCGGTCCAGGTTCCGCCGTCCGGCGGGAAGACGCTGCTGCTGTTCAGTCCCCGCACCACGTCGGCCAGTTCGTGGCCCTGCTTCGCGTAGACCTCTTCGAGGGCCCCGGCGAGCTTGAGTTCGTAGGCGGTGGGTTCGTGGGTGCGCGTCTGGTGCACCACGACATATCGGGTCGTCATGGGTTACTCCGGTGAACGGGCGTAAGGGGCGGTGGAGTTCAGAGGTCCAGCACCAGGCGGGCGGAGGCGCAGCGGGAGACGCAGATCATCATCGACCTGCCCGCGGCCTGCTCCTCGCTGCTGAGCAGCATGTCCCGGTGGTCGGGCGTGCCGTCGAGCACGCGGGTCTCGCAGGTTCCGCAGATGCCGTCGCGGCAGGAGGTCTCCACGGCGACACCGGCGTTCTCCAGGGCGTCGACGATCGACTCCTCGGGGCCGACGGTGACGGTGGCGCCGGAGCGGGCGCACTCGACCTCGAAGGCCTGCTCCCCGCCCTCCGGGGCGGGCGCCTTGACCGCGGCGAACCGCTCCAGGCGCAGCCGGTCGCGCAGGCCCCGCTCCGCGCAGGCGGTCTCGATCGCGGCGAGCAGCGGCTCGGGCCCGCAGCAGTAGACGAGGGCGCCGGGGTCCGCCTCGGCCTCGGCGAGGATCGCCGGCAGGTCGAGGTGGCCGTGGGTGTCCTGCGGGTGGAGCACCACGGGGCCGCCGCCGAGCGCGGCGAGTTCGTCGCCGAACGCCATGGAGTCGCTGCGGCGGCCGCCGTGCCAGAGCTTCCAGGGCCGGCCGAGGGCGGTGGCCTCGCGGGCCTGGGCGAGGATCGGGGTGATGCCGATGCCGCCGGCCACGAACAGGTACCGCTCGGCGTCCTCGAGGGCGAAGTGGTTGCGCGGGCCCTTGACGGTGACGCTCTGCCCGGGCCGCAGCTTCGCGTGCACGTGGGCCGAACCCCCGCGTGAGGACGGCTCGTTGAGGACGGCGATGCGGTAGCGGCCGGTGTCGGCGGGGTCGCCGCAGAGGCTGTACTGGCGGATCAGGCCGCCGAGGTGGACGTCGACGTGGGCGCCGGGCGTCCAGGCGGGCAGCGGCTTGCCGTCGGGGTGGACCAGTTCCACCGAGACGACGCCGTCGGCCTCCCAGGTCATCCGGTGGACCAGCAGGTCGAGCCGTGTCTCTTCTCGGGTGTCGCTCACGACCGCCCTCCTTCTCCTGGTGCTGGCTACGGGTGCTGACTACTGGGTCCGGCCGGGGACGGAGACCGGCGGGGTGAACGGGTTCTTCATGGGGCCGAGGGCGTCGAGGTCGACCTCGACGAGGGTGGGGCCGTCGCTCTCCACGGCGGCCCGGATCTGCGGGCCGGCGTCCTCCTCGGAGGCGATCCGCCGGTAGGGCAGTCCGGTGGCGGCGGCGAGCGCCTCGAAGTCGGGGGTGAACAGGTCGACGCCGGAGCGGCGGTCGAAGTAGCGGTCCTGCATGTTGCGCAGGACGCCGTAGCCGCCGTCGTTGAAGACGACCAGGGTCAGGCGGGGCCGCTCCTGGGCGAGGGTGAGCAGTTCGCCGAGGTGGACGGCGAGGCCGCCGTCGCCGGCCATCACCACGGTGGGCCGCTCCGGGTGGGCGAGGGCGGCGCCGATGCCCATGCCGAGGCCCTGGCCGATGCCGCCGCCGCGCGGGAAGACGTTGTCGCGCGGGTCGTGGATCGGCAGCAGGCGGTTGCCCCAGCTGGAGGAGGGGACGGTGACGTCCCGGGCGATCACCGCGCGGCGCGGGAGGGCGGCGGTGAGGGCGTCGAGGACGGCGGCCTGCGGGCCGATGCCGTCGCGCAGGGCGGCGCGGGCACTGTCCCGGGCGCCGCGCACCTGCTCGCCCCAGCCCTCCTCGGTGGCCGCGCCGCGTTCGGCGATCCGCCGGGCGAGCGCGGCGAGCACCGTGTCCGCGTCGCCGCGCAGGGCGTGCGTCGCGGGGTACACGCGGCCCAGGGCGGCCGGGTCGGCGTCGATCTGGACGTGAGCGGTGGGCAGCTGGAGCCCGTAGTCGCCGGTCTCGTTGGAGCGGAAGTGGGTGCCGACGCTGAGGAGCGCGTCGGCCTCGGCGAGCAGGGCGCGGCCGGTGGGGCCGGAGGCGAAGTTCCCGACGACGCGCACATCGTCCTCGGGTACGGCTCCGCGGCCGGAGTTGGAGGTCAGCAGGCCTGCCCCCAGGGCGTCCAGCAGCGCGGAGAGTCCGGCCCCCGCACGGGCCGCGCCTCCTCCGGCCCACACCAGCGGTCGACGCGCGCCGGCCAGCAGGGCGGCCGCGGCGTCGAGTTCGGCGGCGGACGGCTCCGGAAGCACCGGGGCCTCCGGGAGGGTGCCGTCCAGGGCCGCCGGGTCCTGGGGCGCGTACTGCAGGTCGATGGGCCACTCGACGCTCGCCGGGCCGCCGGGGACGGCGAGCGCGGCGGCGGCCGCCTCGCGCAGGATGCGTCCGGCCTCGGCGGGGTCGGTGACCGTCGCCGCGTACGCGGAGACCGCGGTCAGCATGCCCAGCTGGTCCTTGGTCTCGTGGATGAAGCCGCGCCCCAGGCCCAGGTAGGCGCTGTCGATCTGCCCGGTGACGTGGAGCACCGAGGTCCCGGCGGACAGCGCCTCGATCAGCGACCCGGCGGCGTTGCCGGCGCCGGTGCCGGTGGAGGTGAGCGCGCAGCCGAGGGTGCCGCGGGCCCGGCCGTAGGCGTCGGCGGCGTTGACGGCGCTCGCCTCGTGCCGCACGGGGACGAAGCGCAGGTCGCGGTCGACGGCCTCGACGAGCGGCAGGTTGTGGACGCTGACGACGCCGAAGACGGTGTCGACGCCGAGCGCGCGGAGCGTGGCGACCAGCAGGTCGCCGCCGTTGGGCGTGGTCATGGGTGGGGCTCCTGGGGCTGAGGGGGGCGCGGGCGCGGAGGGCTCAGGCGGCGTGGCCGATGCCGCCGCAGACGTCGACGCTGATGCCGGTGATGTAGGAGGCGCGCGGGGAGAGCAGGCCGGTGACGGCGTAGGCGACCTCCTCGGCGCGGCCGAGGCGGCCCAGCGCGATGCCCCGGTCGGCGGCGAGGGCGGCCTGCCAGTCGTCGTAGCTCCGGTCGGTGCCGGAGGCCCGGTACCGGCGTTCCCACTGGCCGGTGTCGATCAGGCCGAGGCAGACGGAGTTGACCCGGATGCCGTCGGCGGCGAGCTCCCGGGAGAGCGACTTGGAGAGGTTGAGGATGCCGGCCCGGGCGGCGCTGGTGGTGATCAGGCGGGGCGAGGGTTCCTTGGCGAGCACCGCGTTGATGTTGACGACGGCGGCCGCGTCGGAGCGCCGCAGCAGGGGCAGCGCGGCCTTGAGCGGGTTGAGGACGCCGTCGAACTTGAGCTCCAGCTCGTCGCGCCAGTCCTCGGTGGTGCACTCGGCGAACGGCTTCATCCGGGACTGTCCGGCGTTGTTGACCAGGCCGTCCAGTCCGCCGAACCGCTCCCGCACGCCGTCGACCATGCGGGCGACGGCGTCGGCGTCGCGGACGTCGCAGACCGCGGTGTGCAGCCGCTCGTGCGCGCCGATCCGCTCCAGGGCCTCGGCCCGCCGCCCGCAGGTGGCCACCTGGGCGCCCTCGTCGAGCAGCGTCCGGACGGTGGCGAGGCCGACGCCGGAGCTGCCGCCGGTGACCAGCACCGTGCGGCCGGTGAGTCCGAGATCCATGGGTGTCGTCTCCTACAGGTGATTCAGTGCATCGTGAAGCCGCCGTTGACGGCGACGGTCTGGCCGGTGAGGTAGCGGGACTCGTCGGAGAGCAGGAAGGCGATGAGTCCGGTGAGGTCGTCCGGCTGCTGCGGGCGGGAGATGGCCCGGTTGAGCCGGTACAGCTCGTGCCGTTCCTCGGGGATCCGCTCGGAGGACTCGCTCTCGGTGAGCCCGGGGGCCACCGCGTTGACGGTGATCCCCAGGTCGCCGGTCTCGCGGGCCATCGCCCGGGTGAGGGCGATCAGGGCGCCCTTGGAGGCGATGTAGTGCGCCAGGCGGGGCGAGCCGTACAGGGCGGCGTCGGAGGCGACGTTGACGATGCGGCCCTCGCCGTTCGCCCGCATCAGCGGGAGCAGCGCCCGGGCGACCAGCCAGGGTCCGCGGGCGTTGACGGTCATGATGCGGTCGAAGTCCTCGACCTCGATCTCGTGGAAGTACCGTCCGCCCACGGCGTCCGCCAGGCCCGCGTTGTTGACCAGGCCGTGGAGTTTGCCGCCGCTCGACTCGCCGACCTGGGCGGCCATGTCGGTGACCGAGGCCGGATCGCCGACGTCGCAGCGGACGAACTCCGCCTCTAGGCCTTCGGCGTTGAGCTCCGCCACCGCCTTCTCGCCCCACTCCGCGCGGAGTTCGGCGACGACGACGCGGAATCCGTCGGCGCCGGCCCGGCGGGCCGTGGCCAGTCCGAGGCCACGGCCGGCGCCGGTGACGACGACGGTGCGCCGCTCAGTCACGGGTGACGCCGTACAGCGGCGAGTACTCCGGGTAGGTCGGCACCTGCGGCTTCTGCGTGCCGATGATCACGCAGAACAGCGCGTCGGTGTCGCCCTCGTTCTTCAGCGAGCGGGTCACCCCGGCCGGGACGACGATCATGTCGCGGTAGCCGAGGGTGCGGTACTCGACCTCGTCGGGGCCGCGGTGGATGCCGACGCGGACCTGGCCCTCCAGGACGAAGAAGGCCTCCTCGACGTCGTGGTGGGTGTGCGCCGGGCCCTCGCCGCCCGGAGGGAGCAGCATGTTGGAGAAGGTGAAGCCGCCGGAGGGGAGGATCCGGGAGTCGTTCTCGTGGTTGCCGGTGGCGCCGGAGCCGACGTAGCGGATCTGGGCGCGGCGGTACTGCGGGCCGGCCTTCTCCTGGAAGGACAGGGTGCCCCAGTCGGGCTCCCGGGAGTCCTTGCTCGCGATGAGCCGGTCGGTGTAGGTGGCGAGGTCCCCGCCGTTGTCGTACTCGGTGGTGGTGAGAGGCATGACTGCTCCTGTTCGCGGTGTGGGATGTGCGGGTGGTGGTGGCGGTCAGTCGGACTCGGGGAGCCGGGCGGCGATGCGCAGGTGGGCCCGGACCCAGTCGTTGAAGGCGGCGGGCTGTTCCTGGTTGGCCAGGTGGCCCGCGCCGGTCATGATCACGAAGACGCCGCGGCGCATGGCGCCGGCGATGATCTGGCTCTCGGCGATCCCGGTGACCTGGTCGTCCTCGCCGCAGAGCACCAGGGCGGGGGCGGTGATCCGCTCCAGCTCCCCGGTGAGGTCGGTGGCGGCCATGGACTCGGCGGCGTGGCCGTAGCCGGGGAGCCGGACGGCGTCCGCCATGATGTCGACGGCCGCGCGGACCTGTTCCGGGGATGCCTGCGGGGAGAGCAGGCGCGGGGCGCGCCGCTCGGCGAACGCCCGCGGTCCGGCCTCGGCGAGCTGCTCGCCGCGGGCCCGCATGGCGGCGGCCTTCTCCTCGGCCGTGCCCGAGCCCCGCGTGGAGTCGGCGATCACCAGGCTGGCGACCAGTCCGGGGTGGCGCACGGCGAGCCGCATGGCGATCACGCCGCCCCAGGAGACGCCGACCACGTGCGCGTCGCCGCCGCGCTCGGCGATCAGGCGGGCCGCGGTGTCCGCATAGTCGTCGAGGGTCAACGGGCCCTCGGGGTCGGGTGACCGGCCGTAGCCGGGGGCGTCCCAGGCGACCACCCGGGCGACCGGGGCGAGGCCTTCGAGCTGGGCGGCGAAGGAGGCGGAGGAGGAGCCGATGCCGTGCAGGCACAGCACCAGCGGGCCCTTCTCGCCGGCCTCCTCGACGTGCACCGGGTGCGTCGCGTACGGCGTCGCCGTCGCGGGGGTCGCCGTGCGGGTCACAGGATCTGTCCCTTCCGCCCGGTGAGGGCGCCGATGCCGCGCAGGACCGCGTGCGGGACGACCTGGCTGGTGGCCGGGTTGCCCGGGTCGGGCGCGTGGTTGACCTCGAAGCGGTAGTGGCCGTGCGGCCCGGCGGCCTCCACGACGTGCCGGGTGAGGACGGCGGCCGGGTCGGCGACCACCCGCACCTCGACCTTGTCCGCGTCGCCCACGGCCAGGGCCACGGAGGCGGCCACGTTGGTGGAGCGCGGGAAGCGGGCGGGCACCTCGCGGGCGGTGCCGCACATGACCTCGACGGGGCGGTCGGCGGTGCGCATCCGCTCCAGCAGCCCGGCGTCCATCCAGGGCTGTTCGAGCGTCGCGGGCAGCTTGGTGGTGGTCAGCCGGACCTCGGTGAGCTCCCCCATGGTCCGCGCGGCCTGCAGCAGGTCGAGTCCGCCGACCGCGCCGCCGGTGAAGTACACCCGGCCGGGTCCGGCCGCGTGCAGCTCGGCGGCGAGGGCCTCGTCGGTGAGCGCGCCGGTGGAGGCCACCAGCAGGTCGGTGCCGGAGGCGAGGATGCGGGCGCCCCACTCGCGGACGAAGCCCTGGCCGGCCGCCTCCACGACCAGGTCGCACACCTCCAGCGCCTCGGCGATCGGGCACTGGGGGGCGGGCGCCTCGGGGCGGGGCCGGTTGTCGATCACGCGGGTGAGCTCGGCGCCGGGTACCTCGCCCCCGGCCAGGGCGGTGCCGACCACCCGGCCGATGGCGCCCCAGCCGACCACGCCGATCCGCAGCGGCGCGGCGGCGCTCACGCGGTCACCCCGGAGTTCCGGTCCGCGGCGGGGGCGGAGGTCCGGTCCGCGGCGGGGGCGGGGGCCGCGTCGACCGGCGCGGCCAGCGGGCCGGGGTCGGGGACGCCCGCCATGTGGCAGCGGATCTCCTTGCTGGGCGGCCCGGCCGTCCCCCACAGGTCGGACAGCTCGGGCACCCGGCGCCACACCTTGGCGATCCAGCGGTCCTCGACGATCTGCGCGACCTCGGAGGTGTACTCGCAGACCAGTCCGGCCGGGTCGGTGAAGTAGGAGAAGGTGTTGTCGCCCGGCCCGTGGCGGCCGGGACCCCACTGCGGCGTGATGCCGTGGTGCCGCAGCCGGCCCAGGCCCCGCATGAAGTGGTCGACCGAGTCCATCTCGTAGGCGACGTGGTTGAGGGAGGTCCACTCGGCCTGGTTGAAGGCGATGCAGTGGTGGTCGCTGTTGACCCGCAGGAACGCCATCTGGTGCTCGGACCAGTCGGAGACCCGCATGCCGAGCACGTCGCGGTAGAAGGCGACGGCGGCGTCGATGTCGACGGTGTTCAGCACGGTGTGCGTGACGCCGACCGGCACCGCGGCCTGCCGCCCGCGCTCGGGCACCGCCTCCACCAGGGCGCTGATCTCGATCAGCCGCCCCTCCGGGTCGGTGAACCGCACGCCGTACCCGCCGCCGGCCTGCTCCAGCGGGCCGGGGCCGTGCACGGGGACGATGCCCCGGCCCAGCAGCCGGCGGGCGGCCTCGTCGACCTCCTCGCGGGAGCCCACGGCGAAGGCGATGCGGCCGAGGCCCACCCGGTCGGCGCGGGTCAGGCGCAGCACGTGGTGCTCGTCGCCGGTGCCGCGCAGCCAGGCGGCGTCCCGGTCGGCGTCGACCGTCTCCAGGCCCCAGACCTCGGCGTAGAAGTCGGCGGACTCGGTGAGCGTCGGGACGAAGAGCTCCACGGCGCGCAGCTTGCGCAGCCGCGCGACGGGGGGCCGCTGGAGGGCCGTCTCGGACATGCCGTCTCTCCTGAACGTCGAACGGGGTGTGGGGTGAGGCAGGGCGGGTGCGGGTGGGGGCCGTGGCCTAGGAGGCCCAGGGCAGCGGGGCGGGGTCGGTGCCGAAGTACAGGGACTTCTGCCGCTGGTAACCGCGCAGCCACGCGCGGCCCTTCTCGCTGCCGAGTCCGCTCTCCTTCCACCCGGTGAAGGGGGTGCTGGAGCTGAACTGCTTGTAGGTGTTGATCCAGACGGTGCCGGCCTCGATCCGGCGGGCGAGCCGCCAGGCGCGGGCCAGGTCGCGGGTCCAGATGCCGCAGGCCAGGCCGTAGACGGTGGAGTTGGCCTGGCGGACCAGGTCCTCCTCGTCGTCGAAGGGCAGGCAGACCAGCACCGGGCCGAAGATCTCCTCCTGGCAGGTGCGGGCGTCGGCGGGCAGGCCGTCGAGCACGGTGGGCAGGTAGTACGCGCCGCCGGCGTACTCCTCGCCCTCGGGGACCGCCCCGCCGCACAGCACCCGGGCGCCCTCCTCACGGGCCAGGTCGACGTAGGCGGCCACCTGGTCGCGGTGCCGGTGGTGGACCATCGGCGCCACCTGGGTCGCCGGGTCGGTGCCGGGTCCCACGCGCAACTTCGCGGTGCGGGCGACCAGTTCGCCCACGAACTCGTCGTAGAGGCTCCGGGCGACGAAGAGCCGCGAGCCGGCGATGCAGGACTGGCCGCTGGAGGAGAAGATCCCGTACATCACGCCGGCCAGGGCCTGTTCGACGTCCGCGTCCTCCAGGACGACGGTGGGCGACTTGCCGCCCAGCTCCAGGGAGACGGGGATCAGCTTCTCGGCGGCGGCGTGCGCCACGGTGCGGCCGGTGTTCGTCCCGCCGGTGAAGGTGACCTTGCCGACCAGCGGGTGCTTGACGATCGCGTCGCCCACCACGCTGCCGCGGCCTGGCAGCACCGACACCAGTCCCTCGGGCAGTCCGCTCCCGCTGATCAGCCGGCCCAGGGCCAGCGAGGTGAGCGGCGTCCAGTCGGCGGGCTTGAGCAGCACGCCGTTGCCGGCCGCGAGGGCGGGGGCGATCTTCTGCGCGTCGGAGGCGATCGGCGAGTTCCACGGGGCGATGGCGCCGACCACGCCGATGGGCTCGTGGGTGGCGACGGTGACGTACGCGCCGCGTGAGGGGGTGACGGCGTCCTCCGCCGTCTCCAGCAGGGCCGCCGCGTACCGGAAGGTGCCCGCCGCGCTGGCCGCCAGCGCGGCGGTCTCCGTGAGGGTCTTGCCGGTGTCGGCGGTCTGGATCGCCGCGAGCCGCCCGGCGTTCGCGTCGATCAGTTCGGCGATCCGGTGCAGGTGACGGGCCCTCAGGTGCGGTGCCAGGTCCCGCCAGGCGGGGTCCGCGGCGGCCCGGGCCGCACCCCGGGCCGCCTCGTCCACGTCCTCGACGGAGGCGGCGTGCAGCGTGGTCAGCACCCGGCCGGTGGCGGGGTCCACGACCTCGGTGGGCGCGCCCGCCCCGGTCCTCCAGCGCCCGGCGATCAGCGCCTCGTCCGGCGGCAGCACCGTCTCGGTCATGGCTTCTCCTCCAGGGCGTTCCGCGTGGACGACCGGACCTTTGAGGCCCCGATCACTTGGCACTAAAAAGCTAACCCCTTAAATATTTCGGCGCAAGGGTCCACGCCCGGCGAAAGCGTGGACCCTGCACGGTTCCGGCCGTGCCGAGCGGCTTTGCGGGAAGAAGGCGGTGGTGACGAACTCATCCATGCAGATCAAGGCCGTGATCGTGGACGCCGTCGACCCCGAGCGCCTCGCCGGGTTCTGGTCCGAGGTGCTGGGCCGGCCGGTGGCGGGCCGCACGGGCCCCTACGTCTGGCTGGGCCGCCAGGGCGACCTGGTCGTCGGCTTCCAGCAGGCCGAGGCGCCCCGGCCGGGCAAGAACCGCGTCCACGTCGACATCGCCTCCCCCGACCCGGCCGCCGAGCAGCGGCGGATCGAGGCGCTCGGCGGGCGCCGGCTGCACGACTACGACGACGGCGGCTTCCTCGTCATGGCGGACCTGGAGGGCAACGAGTTCTGCGTCATCCCGGACGGCCCGGACGGCTCCGTCGGCCTCGACGACGAGGGCCGCGCGCACTACCTGGACCGGCGGGCCGACGGGGACGGTCACTGAACTCCCGCCCGTGACGCACCGACCGGTCACGCGGGCGGCGGCTCACGCCAGGGTGACGCGCACACCGCCCTCGGCCAGCACGTCGAGGACCACGCCGAACAGGTCGTGGGGCCGGCCGTCCGGTGTCAGCGCGTGGGACAGGTGCTCGCGTGCCGTCGCGGCCTCGCGCCAGAGCAGGGTGGCGGGGGCGGTGTAGCCGAAGGTGCCGCGCAGACAGTCGTCGAGGGCGGCCAGGCAGCCGCCGAAGTAGCCGCCCGGGCCGTTCACCGCCTCGCCGAGCGCCAGGTAGAGGCCCGGTTCGTCGGTGACGTGCCGGCCGTCGAGTACGTAGGCGTGACCGGCCTGCCGGTCGGGGCGGGTGCGCCGGCAGGCGCGCTCCCGGACGAGGTCGAGCCAGGCAACGCGGCGCCGGGTGTCGAGGCCGGCCCAGGCGCCCCGGACGTCCGGTGGACCGGCGAACCACCGTTCCCAGACGGGCCGGGTGTGTTCGGGAACGGGCGTGAAGAGCTCTCCGTCGAGCTCGAGGTCGATCCGGTCCGTTCCCTCGGACGCCGGGCGCCACGCGCCGACCCTGGCCCACAGCAGGCGTTCGGTGAGCGGCTCACCGAGGTCGTCCCGGATCTCCAGGGCGGCCTGCTCCAGGTCCAGCGCCCGCCGGGTGCCCTTCGCCAGTGCCGCCCGCAGCCGCTCCCCCGGGACGAGGCCCCGCAGGACGAGCGGCGGCGCCGACCGCTTGGGCGGCAGCACGCGGGCGAACTCCCGGCAGGAGCCCAGCAGGCGACGCCCGTCGTGCACCCGGACCCGGCCCCTGTGCCCCTCGGGCGGCCCTTCGTAGTCGTCCAGGCCGGTCAGGACGAGACCGTCCGCCCCCCGCGGCCGGCCCACGCTCTCCGCGTCCTCCAGCAGCCAGGGACCCAACGTCTCGTCGTCCGGGACCAGCCACACCCGGTCGCCGACCCAACCGCGCACCTCTGCCCGTGGATCCCAGCCGAACAGTTCGCAGGTCCCCCGCCCGGGCTCACCGAAGAGGCCTTCCACCTCGGCGCAGACGCCCCAGGCGTGCCCGTGCGCGCCGTCGACCAGCGTGTACCGCGCGTGCCCGCGACGGTCTTCGTCCTCCCTCACGGTGGGCATCATGCCCGGACCGGGTCTCCACGGCGAGGGCGTTTCCGCGTGCGGCGGGTGGGTGCTCAGCAGCCGATCAGGCGCGAGGCGAGGTAGCCCTCGATCTGGTCGAGGGAGACCCGCTCCTGCTTCATGGTGTCGCGCTCGCGGACGGTCACCGCGTTGTCGTCCAGGGTGTCGAAGTCGACGGTGACGCAGAACGGCGTGCCGATCTCGTCCTGGCGGCGGTAGCGGCGGCCGATGGCGCCCGCGTCGTCGAACTCGATGTTCCAGTGCTGGCGCAGCGCCTGGGCGAGGCCCTTGGCCTTCGGGGACAGCTCCGGGTTGCGGGAGAGCGGGAGCACGGCGACCTTGACCGGCGCGAGGCGCGGGTCGAGGCGCAGCACGGTGCGCTTCTCCATCTTGCCCTTGGCGTTGGGCGCCTCGTCCTCGACGTAGGCGTCGAGCAGGAAGGCCAGCAGGGTGCGGCCGACACCGGCCGCCGGCTCGATGACGTACGGCGTGTAGCGCTCGTTGGCCTCCTGGTCGTAGTAGACCAGGTCCTGGCCGGAGGCCTTGGAGTGCGCGGTGAGGTCGTAGTCGGTGCGGTTGGCGACGCCCTCGAGCTCGCCCCACTCGCTGCCGCCGAACTGGAAGCGGTACTCGATGTCGGCGGTGCGCTTGGAGTAGTGGGAGAGCTTCTCCTTGGGGTGCTCGTACCAGCGCATGTTCTCCTCACGGAGACCCAGGCCGGTGTACCAGCCCCAGCGCTGCTCCATCCAGTACTCCTGCCACTTCTCGTCCTCGCCCGGCTTGACGAAGAACTCCATCTCCATCTGCTCGAACTCGCGGGTGCGGAAGATGAAGTTGCCGGGCGTGATCTCGTTGCGGAAGGACTTGCCCATCTGCGCGATGCCGAACGGCGGCTTGCGGCGCGCGGAGGTCTGCACCTGGGCGTAGTTGGTGAAGATGCCCTGGGCCGTCTCGGGACGCAGGTAGGCGATGGAGCCGCTGTCCTGGGTCGGGCCGAGGTGGGTGGAGAGCATGCCGGAGAACTGCTTGGGCTCGGTGAACTGGCCCTTGACGCCGCAGTTGGGGCAGTTGATGTCGGCCAGGCCGTTCTCGGGGGCGCGGCCCTTCTTCTCCTCGAACGCCTCCTCCAGGTGGTCGGCGCGGAAGCGCTTGTGACAGGAGGTGCACTCGGTCAGCGGGTCCGAGAACGTGGCGACGTGGCCGGAGGCGACCCAGACCTCGGAGGCGAGGATCACGGAGGAGTCGATACCGACGACGTCCTCGCGGGAGGTCACCATGTAGCGCCACCACTGGCGCTTGATGTTCTCCTTGAGCTCGACACCCAGGTGACCGTAGTCCCAGGCGGCGCGCTGACCGCCGTAGATCTCACTGCAGGGGAATACGAAGCCACGGCGCTTGCTCAGGCTGACGATGGTGTCGATCTTGTCGGCGGCCACGGTGCTCTCTTCATTACGACGACGGGCGGCGGCGAAGGACCGGCCGGCGGCTGCCTCACCGGCCCCTCGGAGCTTGCTGTACAGCGAATGCCTCAGGTTACCGGCGGGGACTGCCCCCCGATCAAATCGGTTCCGCTCCCGGGACGCCAGGCGGGGACCGACACACCCCATCCGGCCCCTTCGCGCCGCTTTGACCTCCGCCTCCGCCTCCGTTGTTGACAACGGTTTCCATATTAGTTGAAAATGAGAGTCATGAACGTCCGACGACTCATATCCGCGACCGCCGCCGCCTCCGCCGTCGCCCTGGGGGCCACGGCCCTGACCGCGTGCTCCGGCGACGGCACGGCCTACGCCAAGAACACCGAGAAGTTCGATGTCGTCGCGTCGTTCTACCCCATGGCCTTCCTGGCCGAGGAGATCGGCGGGAAGAACGTGAACGTGACCACCCTGGTGAAGCCCAACCAGGAGCCGCACGACCTGGAGATCACCGCCCGCCAGACCGCCTCCCTCACCGAGGCGGACGCGGTCCTCTACCTCCAGGGCCTCCAGCCCGCCGTCGACGAGGCCGTCGCGCAGACCGAGGGTCCGCGGAAGATAGACGCCGCCTCGCTCACCGACCTGGAGAAGCACGGCGCCGAGGTCGACGGCCACGCCGAGGAGTCCTCCGACGCCCACGCGGACGAGCACGCGGACGAGCACGCCGAGGAGTCCGGCGACGAGCACGAGGGCCACGACCACTCCCACGAGGCCGACGGCAAGGACCCGCACGTCTGGCTGGACCCGGCCAAGTACGCCGAGGTCGCCCAGGGCGTCTCCAAGGCCTTCCAGAAGGCCGACCCCGAGCACGCGGCCGAGTACCGTGCCAACACCGAGGACCTGGTCAACCGCCTCGACGCGCTGGACAAGAAGTTCGAGGCCGGCCTGAAGGACCGGAAGACCGACGTCTTCCTCACCAACCACTCCGCCTTCGGCTACCTCGCCGAGGCGTACGGCCTGATCGAGGAGTCCCTCACCGGCCTCGACCCCGAGTCGGAGCCCAGCGCGGCCCGGGTCAAGGAGCTCCAGCACATCGCGAAGGAGGACGGCGTCACCACCGTCTTCTACGAGACGCTGGTCAGCGACCGCACGGCCCGCACCGTCGCGAGGGACGCCGGGCTGCGCACCGACGTGCTCGACCCGCTGGAGGGCATCACCGAGAAGTCCCGCGGCGACGACTACTTCCAGGTCATGGAGGCCAACCTCGCCGCCCTGCAGAAGGCGCTGGAGGCCAAGTGACCCGGCCGGACTCCCCCACCCAGGAGGGCACCGTGGACGAGCCCGTCATCTCCCTGCGCACGGTCCGCGCCGAGCTCGGCGCCAAACCCGTGCTCCGCGGCATCGACCTGACCGTGCGGCGCGGCGAGGTCGTCGCCCTGCTCGGCGCCAACGGCTCCGGCAAGTCGACCACGGTCCGTGCGGTCATCGGCCAGGTGCCGGTGGTCTCCGGCGAGATCGAGCTGTTCGGCGTCCCCCGCCGCCGGTTCCGGCAGTGGTCGCGGGTGGGCTACGTCCCGCAGCGCACCACCGCCGCCGGCGGGGTTCCCGCCACCGTGACCGAGGTGGTGGCCTCCGGTCGGCTGTCCCGGGCCCGCTTCGGCCTGCTCCGCAAGGCCGACCGCGAGGCGGTGCGGCACGCCCTGGAGCTGGTCGGTCTCGCCGACCGCGCCAAGGACCCGGTGGACGCCCTCTCCGGCGGCCAGCACCAGCGGGTGCTGATCGCCCGCGCGCTGGCCTCCGAGCCGGAGCTGCTGATCATGGACGAGCCGATGGCGGGCGTCGACCTGGCCAGCCAGGAGGTCCTCGCGGACACCCTGCGCGAGCAGGTCGCGCGCGGCGTCACCGTCCTGCTCGTCCTGCACGAGCTGGGCCCGCTGGAGCCGCTGATCGACCGCGCGGTGGTGCTGCGCGACGGCTGCGTGCTGCACGACGGCCCGCCGCCCAAGGCCCTGGGGCAGCACGCGCTGCCCGGCCACGACCACGTCCACCCGCACGACGACGAGAACGCCGACCACCTGCGCACGGGACTGCTGAGCTGATGGACCTCCTGAGCTACCCCTTCATGCAGCGAGCACTGCTCGCGGCCGTCCTGGTCGGCCTCACCGCCCCGGCCATCGGCGTCTACCTGGTCCAGCGCCGCCAGGCCCTGATGGGCGACGGCATCGGCCACGTCGCCATGACCGGCGTCGGCCTGGGCTTCCTGCTGAACTCCTCCCCGGTCTGGGTCGCCGCCGGTGTGGCGGTGGCCGGCTCGGTGCTGATGGAGCTGATCCGCTGGTACGGCCGCACCCGCGGCGACATCGCGCTCGCCATGCTGTTCTACGGCGGCATGGCGGGCGGCGTGCTGCTGACCGCGCTCGCCCCCGGCGGCACGAACGCGGGCCTGACCACCTACCTGTTCGGCTCGCTCACCACGGTGAGCGCCTCCGACGTCACCGCGATCTGCGTGCTCGCCGCCCTCGTGCTGCTCGTCACCCTGGGCCTGCGCCGCCAGCTCTTCGCGGTCAGCCAGGACGAGGAGTTCGCCCGGGTCACCGGGCTGCCGGTGCGGGCGCTGAACCTGCTGGTCGCGGTCACCGCGGCGGTCACCGTGACGGTCGCCATGCGGGTCGTCGGCCTGCTGCTGATCTCCGCGCTGATGGTCGTCCCGGTCGCCGCCGCGCAGCAGCTCGCACGTTCCTTCGCCGCGACCTTCGCGATCGCGGTCGCCCTCGGCGTCACCGCAGCGCTGGGCGGCACGACCCTCTCCTTCTACAACGACGTGCCGCCGGGCGCGACCATCGTGCTGCTCGCGATCGGCGCGTTCGTGCTGCTCACGGTGGCCGCGACGCCGCTGGCCCGGCGCCGGGCGGCGGCCGAGGCGCGGCGGGCGAGGGCGGCGCGGGTGCCGGGTCCCGAGGACGAGCCCGAGTACGACCTCGCCCTGGCCGAGGGGTCCTCCGGCGGATCCCACGCCGCGCCCTCGGCGGGCCCTTCGGGGAGGGCCACGGGTCCCGCCGGACGGCCGGGACCCTGACCCCGCACCGCCGGGCTGGCACAATGGCCCGGCGACCCACGAATGTGAGGAGGCAACGGTGACGCCGACCGCCGGATCGCCCGTACGGGGCCGTTCCACCCGACAGCGCGCGGCCGTCGCGGCGGCCCTGGACGAGGTCCAGGGGTTCCGCAGCGCGCAGGAGCTCCACGACCTGCTGCGGCACCGGGGGGACTCCGTGGGCCTCACCACCGTCTACCGGACGCTGCAGTCCCTCGCCGACGCGGGGGAGGTGGACGTCCTGCGCACCTCGGAGGGCGAGTCCGTCTACCGCCGCTGCTCCAGCGAGGAGCACCACCACCACCTGGTCTGCCGCGGCTGCGGCAAGGCCGTCGAGGTCGAGGGCCCCGCCGTCGAGCGGTGGGCCGACGCGATCGCCGCCGAACACGGCTTCGTCGACGTCGACCACACCGTCGAGATCTTCGGCACCTGCGCGAGCTGCGCGGCGGCCGCAGGCTGACGGGGGACCTCCCGGCTCACCGCGCACCGGAGCCCTGTCGTGTCCCGGCGCGTGCCCGGCGCGGGACACGACAGGGCTCCGACGCGCCGGGGCGCTCTACGAGGCGCACGCCATGCTGAGGTAGACGCGCACCTCGTCGTCCTGGAGTGTCTGCACCCTCACAGTGACGCTGTTGTCGCAGTCACCGATCCGGTTGCTGTAACTACCGCCCTCCATCGGCTCACCTTCGGGAAGGGCTTGCCATTCCCTCCCCTCGCCTTCGTATGTTCCGTCGAACAGGGCGAGGTCGGGCTGGCCGGAATCGACGAGGAACGTCCGCAACCCATCCCTGGACGTGTCGAACTGCACCTCTGCATCGCTGCCCGACCACTCCTCCTGCTCGCAGAACCGCAGGTTATCCGCATGCTCCGGAATCCCCAGGCCGTAGGCCCGCTCGATCTCCTCGAGACTCCGCCCGTCGGAACACCCGTCATACGTGCGAGGGCCGCTCCTCCCCGCAGCCTCCCCACCTGGCCCACCCGCACCGGGACCGCACCCGAAGCAGGCCAGAGAGGCAAGCACACACACGAGGAAACGCGATATCGCTCCCGGTCTGTCAGACATCGCGACCACCGATCAGAACCCTGGGGACGGGACGAAACCGGGCCACCACGGCGGCACACCGCTGGGGCAGTGCGGGCGAGGGGCGTCCCAGAACACGGAGATCGCGCACCAGATGATCGCGAGCAGCGTCACCGCGAGGACACCCGCGTGGAGAGGGGGACGGTTCCCGAGCAGGGCACCCACCGCGAACCAGCTCAGCAGCAGCAGTACCCAGAGACCGGGTATGAACAGGAACAGCAGGAAGCCGCCGTTCGCGGCGTTGTTCACCCCCACGTCGCAGGCGTTCCAGTACCGGCCCAGCAGCATGGCCGACAGCACCGCGAGGGCCATCGTCACCACCACGCCAAGACACCCGTGGAACTTCCGGTCTTCCATCCCCCCACCCCTCTCGTGAACCGCTGCCCGGCCAGGACTGGACCTCAGCTCCCCGGCGCGTCAGGCCCGGGGAAGACGCCGGCCGGGCAGGACGCGGAGCCGGTCCGGCGCCGTCAGAGTCGATCAACGAGCCGTGATCGTAACCTCGTCCGCCGGAAGCCCGGCAGGAGGGAGGAGCCGGGCACGGGCCGCCATGCTCACCCGACGGAAGCTTGCTCACGCGACGAAAACCGGAGTGAGCCAGACCGACACCAGGTGGCCCCCGTCGAGGCCGAGGACGGTTCCGTCGGCGATCCGCACGAACGTGGGGCCCGAGTCGCCGTTCAGTCGAACGGCGACCGTCCCGGAGGACGGGTCATGGGTGACCCGTCAGTCGTCTCCGGGCACGCCGACGGAGACTCCCGGCTCGAAGCGCTCCTCCGACGAGACCACGACCCGGCCCGCCACGGACCGCGGAGGGTCAGCATCGGCCACCACGCTCCGTACGTTCGGGAGATATCCCCAGGCGAACAGCACTTCCCCGGACTCGATGTCGACCTCGAGCTGGAGCGTGCCGATCACCACACTCGTCACCCCCTGCGAGCCGAGTCGCACGCTCAGCGCCTGCCCGTCCCGCACGCTGAAGGAGAAGCCGTACTCGGACTCCGTGTACGCGAGAACACCCTCGAGCGGGGGTCCTTCCCGGACGGAGAACCTCACGGTGCTGACGGGGCGCCCTTCATCGCCGACTCCATCGCGAGGAGCTGCTCGTTCGGGACGGCCCCGCCGAAGCGGCGGTCGCGCTGCGCGTACTCCAGGCAGGCGCGCCACAGGTCGCGGCGGTCGAAGTCGGGCCACAGGACGTCCTGGAAGACCATCTCCGCGTAGGCGGACTGCCACAGCAGGTAGTTGGAGGTCCGCTGCTCGCCGCTGGGGCGCAGGAACAGGTCCACGTCCGGCATGTCCGGGTAGTACATGTACTTCGCGAAGGTCTTCTCGTTGACCTTGGACGGGTCAAGCCGCCCGGCCTTCACGTCCTCGGCGAGCGCCTGCGCCGCGTCGGCGATCTCCGCGCGGCCGCCGTAGTTCATGCAGAAGTACAGGGTCAGCCTGTCGTTGCCCTTGGTCTGCTCCTGGGCGATCTGCAGCTCCTTGGCGACCGAGCGCCACAGCTTCGGCATCCGGCCGACCCACCGGACCCGGATGCCCAGCGCGTCGAGCTGGTCACGGGTCTTGCGGATGAAGTCGCGGTTGAAGTTCATCAGGAACCGCACCTCGTCGGGCGAGCGCTTCCAGTTCTCGGTGGAGAACGCGTACAGCGACACCGACCCGACGCCCACCTCGATGGCGCCCTGGAGGACGTCCAGGACCCGCTCCGCGCCCACCTTGTGGCCCTCGGTGCGCGGCAGCCCGCGGTCCTTGGCCCAGCGGCCGTTGCCGTCCATGACGATCGCCACGTGCCCGGGCACCAGCTCGGACGGCAGCTTCGGCGCACGCGCCCCCGACGGGTGCGGCTCCGGCGCCGTGTACTCGCGGCGCTGCCGCCCCAGGAATCCGCCTACGGCCATGTGTCGTAGCTCCTCGTCTCGTACCGTTCCTCGTGCGATCGGCCGGGTCCGACGCCTTGGCCCGCACCGCACTGCCCTCCGGGGCGGACACGAGGCATACCCCACGCGTTCCCGGCGCGCTGCGAAGGCTACACGGGGGCGTCGGAGACCCCAGGTGCCCGATCGGTCATCACCGGGCCCGCCCCGGCGATACTGTAATCGCGTGAACACTGAACGTGAGAAGGTGAAGCGGCAGTTCCGGCATCGCGCCCGGCTGGCGCCGACTCCTGCTCAGGTTCTGCTGTTCGACGAGCAGGCGCACGCTGCGCGCACCGTGTGGAACTGCCTGCACGCATGGTGGACGATGCTCCCGAAGGACAAGCGCACCTTGGCGGCTGCGGACGCCGCGATCCGGCAGGCCCGCAAGGATGTCGACTTCCTGGCCGTTCTCCCTGCCCAAGCCGCGCAGGCGGTCCTGAAGATCTACTTCCGCGCATGGAGGAACTGCTGGGAAGGCCGCGCGGGCGCCCCGCGCTACAAGGCGCGTTCTCGCACCAGGATGTCTGTGGACATCCCGCAGGGGGACGGTCTCCGCGTTCGGCGCGTGCACCGGCGCTGGGGGGTGGTCAGTGTCCCGAAGGTCGGCAAGGTCCGCTTCCACTGGACCAAGGACCTACCCGTGGGCAGCGGTGCTGACGGCGCCAGCCGGATCACCGGGGCACGGCTCGTGAAGGACGCTCTGGGCTGGCACATCTCGTTTCGCGTCCAGACCCACGTACCTGCTCCTGCTCCCCACGAAGGGCCGGAGGTCGGTATCGACGCGGGCATCAACATTCCTCTTGCTCTGGCGGACGGCAATCACCAGCACCACGGCCGCCCACCCCGTCTTCCCGACGGCACCGCCGACCGTGACAAGTGGCTGAACCCGGAGGAGAAGGCCAAGTTGCTGCGCCTCGAACGTGAGGCAGCGCATCGAAGAAGCTTCCGGGAGCCCGGGCGAGCGGCATCCCGCCGTCTTCGGCGGACCTATGAGCAGATCGCGAGCCTGCGTGCGAAAGCCAAGCGGCGGGCGACCGACTGGCAGCACAAGACCACCACACACCTTGCCCGCGCCTACAGCACGATCGTGGTCGAAGACCTCGACATCCCCCGTATGACCAAGAGCGCCAGGGGAACCGTCGACCTCCCGGGTAAGAATGTGGCACAGAAACGCGGACTCAACCGATCCATCGCCCAGGAAGCCTGGGGCCGCACCATCACCATGCTCACTTACAAAACAGCCTGGTGCGGTGGCGCACTGCGGAAGGTCCCGGCACCGTACACCTCCCAACGATGCAGCGTCTGCGGATGCCTCACCGAGGGGAGCCGGGAGTCCCAGACCGTGTTCGCGTGCAAGAACCCGGGCTGCGCATGGGTCGGCAACGCCGACCACAACGCGGCTCGGAACGTCCTGCATCTCTACCGGGCGGGCCACGCGCTCACCCCGGCTGCTGGGAGAGCAGTCGTCAGGCGCTCATGAGGCGTCGAGCCCTTCGTCGCAAGACAGGAGGGAGTCTCCCGACCTCGGCCGGGAGAGCACTTCAATTTTCCACGAACCTGAGCGACCGCAGACCCCGCTCCAGGTGCCAGTGCAGGTAGGCGGCGACCAGCCCGCTCCCCTCGCGGACGTGGCGCGGCTCGGCGGCGTCCGCGGTCTCCCAGTCTCCCGCGAGCAGCGCGCCCAGCAGACCCAGGGCCTGGGCGGAGGGCACCACGCTGCCCGGCATGCGGCAGTCGACGCAGACCGAGCCGCCGCCGGCCACGGAGAAGAAGCGGTTGGGCCCCGGCATCCCGCACCGGGCGCAGTCGCCGAAGCTGGGCGCGTAGCCGTTGACGGCCAGCGAGCGCAGCAGGAAGGCGTCGAGGATCAGATGCGGGGCGTGCTCGCCGCGGGCGAGGGTGCGCAGCGCGCCGACCAGCAGCAGGTACTGCTGCACGGCCTGCTCGCCCTCCTGCTCGGTGAACCGCTCGGCGGTCTCCAGCATGGCGGTGCCGGCGGTGTACCGGTCGTAGTCGGTCACGATCGTCCCGCCGTACGCGGCGATGGTCTCGCTCTGCGTGCACAGCGGCAGGGTGCGCCCGACCAGCTCGCTGCCGCGGGCGAAGAACTGCACGTCGACGTGGGAGAACGGCTCCAGCCGCGCTCCGAACTTCGACTTGGTGCGGCGCACCCCTCGGGCGACCGCGCGCACCCGGCCGTGGTTGCGGGTCAGCAGCGTGATGATCCGGTCCGCCTCGCCGAGCTTCTGGGTGCGCAGGACGACGCCGTCGTCCCGGAAGAGACTCATGGCCCCATTCTCCCGCACCCGCCGCCGGGCCCGGCCGCCCCCTCGCGGATCGCCCGGGGACGCCCTGCGGAACCCTCACACGTCGACCATCCAGGCTCCGTCCTCCTCGTCGTCGACGCGGGTCTCCAGGTCCCGCAGGTTCATCCCGGCCTCCCACAGCTCGTGGAAGCGGCGCAGGCGCTGGCCGACGTGGTCGGGGCGGGCGATCAGGCGGGTCTTGACGTTGACGTCGCGCAGGTCCTGCTCGATCTCGAAGGAGACGCCCTCGTCGTAGAGGATGAAGTCGCTGGTGGTGCCGCGCTGCAGGTGCGGCGGGAGTTCCTGCATGACCGCGGCGCGCAGCTCGATGCCGAGCAGTTCCTGTTCCTCGCACAGCCGCAGCAGCTTGTCGTCGAGCATCTCGGCGGACTCCAGCAGGAAGAGCCGCTGCACGACCACGCCCCGCTCGATGGCCTCGCGCTGGGCCTGGAGGTAGCGGGAGGCGGGTTCGCTGTTCCAGAACTCCCGGTCCACCGAGGTGCTGGTGGCGAGGAGGGACCGCTCGGTGGAGTGGGTGAGGGAGAGCATCCAGTCGTGGTTCTCCCCCGCGCACTCGGCGGTGAGGCTGTTGAGGTCGGCCATGTGCCGCACGACCCGTTCCAGCTCGGCGCGGGCGAAGGTCTGCAGGATGTCCGGGCCGGTGGTGAGGACCTCGGCGATGGCCCGCCGGGACTGCTCGGGGATCGAGTCGGAGGCGACCTGGCTGTCGACGCGGTGGACGACGGCCTCCACCGGGGCGCCGGCGCCCGACGCGGTGGCCACGGGCCGGTTCCGGTCGGTGCCGCGGGCGGCGGCGGCCTGCCGCTCCAGGCTCTCGCGGACGGCGGCGGCCGTGCCGTCCAGCGCCTCGCGGGTCTCGCGGGTCTGCCGGGCCTGCTCCTCCAGCTGCCGGGACAGCCCTGCCAGGTACTGGACGACGAGGGCGGTGGCGCCGCAGACGACGGCGAGCGCGATCCGCAGCAGCGGCGTGTCGTCGATGTCCAGGGCGGCGGCGACGGCGAAGACCACCGCCGCCAGGGCCAGGCCCACTCCGGCCCGCCGCAGCCGCAGGGGCGTCGGGCCCACGCGACCCGTCTCTCGCGTGGTGTCGTCGGGCTGAGGTGACTGCGTGGTGCTCATCTCGCTGCTCCCCCCGTTGGGATGTCCGTCGGGATGTGCGTGGATCGGCTGTACGGCGCGTCAGCTGTACCGGTGTCGGTGTCTGCTCAGGGAGCCATCACCGCCTCCTGGTGCAGCGCGGGGATCGCGTGCAGCGCGAGCTGGTCGCGGATGCGCCGGACGAGGGCCTGCCACTGGCGGGTGAAGCCGGGGCGTTCCTCCAGGGCGTCCCAGAGGACGGCGAACGCGGGGTCGAGGCGGGCCCGGGGCATCCAGAGGTGGAGCAGGTGGTCGACGGCCGGCCGCAGCGCCCGCACCACGGCGGTGCCGTCCGCGGAGCCCAGCCGGCTGCCGTCGAGGAGGCGGACGAGGGTGGTGAGCAGCCAGTCGTGCAGGGCGAGGTCCTCGCAGAGGGCGGCGACCTCGGCGGGGTCGGCGCCGGGCGGGACGCGCAGGGTGAGGGTGCGCAGTTCGTCCTCGGCCAGGGTGAGGGCTTCGATGGTGGGGCGGTCGGCGCCGGGGCCCGCGGTCAGCGCGGTCCAGCGCAGTCGGGTGGGGCGGGACTTGAAGGGCGGCCGCTGGTCCAGCAGCGGGTGGCGCAGCAGCCGGGTGAGCAGGCCGTCGGCGATCAGGCCGACGTCGAGTTCGCCGCGGCGGGCCCCGGCCAGGACGCCCTCGGCGACCGCCTCCCGGGGGAGCCGCCCGAAGGGTTCGAGCAGGCCGGGGCGGACCAGGTAGTGGCCCCAGGGCTGCCGGTGGTCGGGGCCGCGGGCGGTGACGGAGAGGCGGGCGGAGGTCTGCAGCACCCGGCCCTCGGTGAGGGCGCCGCGGGCGGCGACGGTGCCGACGGCGCGGACCTTGGCCCCGTTGGCGCTGGGCAGCGGGCAGTCCACGCCGGTGAGCGCGTCCGGGGAGCGGGCGTAGAGGTTGGGCCGCTCGGAGACCAGGACCCGTTCGTCGGCCCGCAGCCGCAGCAGCTGGGCGGCGGCCCGGATGTCGAGGGCCTGGTGCGCGGGGAGCAGGCAGGTGCGGACCTCCCCGCACAGCAGCACGGTCTCCGCCCCCGCTCCCGCCTCGTGGCTCTCCCGCGGACTCATGTCGTCACCCCCCTGTGTGCCTGCCCATGCCCCCGCCGCATCTCACTGCCCCGCGTAGAAGACGTAGGAGATCCGGTCGGCCACCGAGGCGGGGACGGCGGCGCCCTCCCCCGCGGAGCGGGCGGCGACCTGCCGGAGCGCGCCGGGGTCGACCTCGGTCTGGTCGAGGATGACGCGGACCGCGTGCTCGACCGGCACGAACCGGTTGGGCAGCACCGAGCAGGTGCGGTAGGCGGCGAACGGGGCCGCGCGCGGCTGGAGTTGCAGCAGGGGCGGCATCTCGTCCCAGTCGTCGGGGAACGGCCCCTCGTGCGGGCGGGGGGTGAGGACCGCCTGGCCCTCGTGGCGCAGCAGGCCGAGCCGGGCGAGCTGCCAGACGGCGGCGAGGAAGGGGCAGGACCACAGCTTCCCGCCGCCGGGGCGCTCGCTCCACAGCTCGACGTCGAGGAAGACGGAGTGCTGCCGGGCGGCGGTCTCCCGGGGCGCCTGCCAGGGAATCGCCTTCTTCATGGCCTGCGGGGTGCGGGCGACGGGGCTGCGTTCGCCGTTGGCGAGCCAGCCGGACTGCCCGGCGGGCGGGCGGGCCCCGTAGGCGCCGGGCGGCGGGGACTCCACGAGGCGTCCGGCGACCGCCTCGGCGACCTGGGCGCCGTCGGCCTCGGCGCAGCCGGACTCGCGGGCCAGGTAGTCGATGCCCAGCCCGGCCCGCTCGGCCTCCTCCAGGAGGACCGGCACGAGGTCGCGGGGCGTGGAGAAGCGGGTGAAGTAGTCGTCGATGAGGAAGCAGGTGGAGATCCGGGGACGCTTGCCGGTCGCGGCGGCGGTGCTGCCGCGCACCGCCTCGGCCCAGTGCGCGACCTGGGCGAAGTGGCGGCGCAGGCGCTCGGGGCCGGCTTCGAAGTCCTCCATGTAGAGGTGGCCCAGCTCCAGCGAGAGGTGGGCGAGCGGCACCGCCTGGGTGCGTGGTTCGGCGGTGGTCTCGCGGAACACTGCTTCCGTCATGGCCGCCCCCAGCAGGCGTCGTCGGTGAGGCGGCGGGCGATCTCCTCCAGTGCCTCGAGGGTCTCCTTGTTCGCGATCTGCTTCGAGAGCACGTCCTCCTCGGTGATCAGCTGCTCGCGCCACTGCAGGATGGGTTCGAGCGGCACGATGCCGAGGACGACGCTGTCGCCGATGCGGTTGTCGGAGGCGAGGCGGCGCAGCGCCTCGTCGCAGGCCTGCATCCAGGCGGCCTGCGCGGGGGTGACCTGGGACCACAGGGGCGACTCGGGGTCGGGCACGGCGGCGCGCACGAAGCGGATGTGGCCGCGCAGCGCCTCCTTGTCGTGGCCGTGGCCGGCGCCGCAGTCGAGGATGCCGTGGTCCTTGTGGACGAGGCCGGCGGCGGCGATGACGTGCTGGCGGGTCCAGCGGTGGAAGACCAGCCAGCGGAAGGGCACGTGGCGCATCCGGGGGTGCGCGGTGGCCGCGAGGACCATGTCCATGGCGTAGCTGCGGCCGGCGCTGAGGTCGACGACGATCAGGTCGAACTCGGTGTTGAGCCGCAGCAGCAGGTCGACGCAGCGTTCCAGGGTGTCGTCGTCGGTGGCGAACTCGCCGCCGCTGATGTTGCCGGGGAAGAGCACCAGCCGGCCTGCCTGGTTGGGCCGGTTGCGCAGCACGGGGTGCTCGGTCTGCCGCCAGACGTCGATCTTCGCCGGTTCGTTGGTCTCGCCCTCGAGGTAGGAGTGCAGGCCGTTCTCCTGGATGCCGCGGATCGCTCCGGGCACGTCGAAGACGGCGGCGGCGGTGGGCGAGCCGAAGTCGAAGTCCACGTACGCGACGTGGTCGCCGAGCAGGGCGCGCTGGTAGGCCAGGTTGGCGCTGGTCACCGAGCGGCCGGTGCCTCCCTTGTCGGAGGCGGCGAAGACGAGCACGGCTCACACCTCCTGGGCGGCGGCGCCCCTGGCCTGGGCCAGCGTGTCGAGTTCCTGGAGCACCGGCAGGGCCAGGGCGAAGGCGGTGGCGGGCTGCCGGTCGACCAGATCGCGCGCCCGGTCGAGGCGGGCCTCGATGGAGCGCATGGCCCGGCCGCGGCCGCCGTCGTCGGTCGGGGCGGCCTCCAGCTGTTCCTTGCCGAAGAGGTGGGTCGCCTCGCTGAGCAGGTGCCGGGAGAGCTCGGCGAGGTCGGCGCTGCGGATGGGGTCCTGGTGGTAGAGCTGGCGGGCGGCGACCAGGCACTCGGTGACGCGCTCGGTGACCGACCAGGAGAGCCGGGAGGGGATGCCCTCGAGCTCCGGGTAGGCGCCCGCGACGTCGTCCCACAGGCCGGTGCCCTCGCCGTCCTCGATGCGGCGGGCCCACAGGTGCTCGTAGATCTGCTCGGCGAGCCGCAGCAGCCGGTCCTGGCTGCCGAGGTTGCGGGAGAGCTCGGCCAGCTGCACGGTCCGCTTGAGGAGGTGGGCGGAGAAGTCGGTCATCCGCCACAGCAGCGGCGGCCGGCCGTTCTTGCCGGCCCCGGACAGGGGCAGCGTGGCGCCGGGGCTGTGCAGGTGGACGTAGGGGTCGTCGAAGGCGAGCCGGCTGGTGACGCGGCCGCGTTCGGCGAGCCGCTCCATGATGGTGACGGTGCGGGTGAGGTCGTCGTCGGTGGCGCGGCGGCGCACCAGGTCGTGCACGAGGATGGCGGCGACGGTGAGGGAGAAGTACTCGGACTCCAGCTGGAGGCCGGTGGTCCGCCAGGGCAGGTCCTCCAGCGGCCAGCGGTTCTCGCCGAAGCGGGCGATGCCGGACCAGTACTGCTGGCTGATCTCCCACCGCAGGCGCAGCGCCTCGGCGAGCTTCTGCTGGTCGGCGTCGAGCAGGCCGAGGGTGAGGGTGCGCTCGGAGAAGAGGTCCTGGATGCCGTCGAGGGCGATGACGGTGAAGTACACGTAGGGCAGGTTGTCCGCGGAGCCCTGGGGCTGGCTGACCGGCGGCTCGGCGAGGTCGACGATCGCGGGGGCGTCGCGGACGATGCCCCAGGCCCAGCCGCACTCGAAGAGCTGGTTGTCGTCGCGCAGCATCTCCTCGACCTCGATGCCGAGGACCAGGCTCTCGCCGATGGTGGCCCGCAGGGCCTTGAAGCGGCGGGAGAACTGCTGGATGACCGCGCGGTCGGACTGGCGGCCCTGGCCGATGAGCTGGATCAGCCGCTTGCCCTGGTCGGACTCCGGCTGGAAGACGTTGACGCTGAAGGACCGCAGCAGGCTGACCATGGCGGCGGTCAGCCGGGCCCGGGTGGCCTCTCTGAGGTCCTCGACGGCCTGGCGCACGTCGCTGCGGGCGGTGGTGTCCTCGTAGACCTTGAGGAAGCCGAGCGCGGCCAGGCAGAGCGTGATGGACATGGAGTAGGAGTCCACGACCCCCCAGCGGCGCTGCTCCTCGGTGACCTTGTCCTCGGGCCTGCGGGGCCGGAAGTAGTGCCCTCCGGCGAAGCTGGGCTCGCCGTCGGGTCCGGTGTGCTTCTGCATGAAGTCGGCGAGGACGCCGACGATGTTGGCCGGGATCTCCAGCCGGGTGCCGACCGGCTCCAGGGCACGCAGGACGTCCCGTTCGGTGGTGTCCGGCTGGTCGAGGCGGAAGGAGGGGATCTCCGTCGCGGGGTAGAGCAGGCACAGCAGCCGCTCGGCGTCCGCGACGGAGCTGACTCCGCCGAGCTCGCCCCAGGCGAACTTGCCCCCGTCGCGGAACGAGTGGCGGGCGATGGCCCGCCAGATGTCCAGCAGGTGCTGGCGCGGTTTGATCTGCATTCCCCGTACCCCTCACAACAGATCAACCGGGCGGTGTCCCGCCCGGCTCGTTCAGTCGGTCCTGCGGTTCACCCGGTCCTGCGGAACCCGAGCGCCAGGAGCATGCCCTCGTGGCCCTCCCGCAGGACGAAGTCCAGCTCGTGGTAGGCGACGTTCTGCGCCAGCGGCTCGAGCGCCCCGGCGACCGCGGGCTGGTCGACCGCGTACGCCGGGTACTCGTAGGCGCCGACCTCGTAGCCCTCGGACTGCAGCATGAAGGCCGCGGCGAACGGGGCTCCGGGCTCGAGCACGCCCAGGAAGTGGTCGACCGCCGTCCGGAACTCCTCGCCCGAGCTGGACATGGACTCCGCGACGAAGAACATCGCGCCCACGCCCCAGCGTTCGGCCGAGCCGCCGAGCTCCAGCAGGTCTCCCTCACGGGGCTCCGCCACCTGGCGCAGCCGCTCGTGCCGCTCGCCGTGCACCGCCTTGTAGCGGGGGTGCGAGTAGGCCAGCTCGTCCCAGAAGGCGTCCCAGGCGGGGTCGAAGCCGTTCTGGGCCTGCTCGCGCAGGTAGTCGAGGTTCTTCGGGCCCTTCTCCAGGAGAGTGATCTCCGAGCACCAGGGCAGCATGCACAGCGCCGGGTAGAGATTGGCGCCCGCGCCCACGTCGACCCCCTTCACCGGCCCTTGGTGACGCCCGCCGAAATGATCGGTGAAATGCTCGCCGACCAGGCGGACGATCTGCTTGTCGACGTCAAGTGGGGAGGCATAGTTCCGCTTCACATAATCATTTGGGCAGAACAAGTCCCATGGTGCTTCAGAATTGAGGGCCATTTCTAGAAAATACCAACGCCAGACCCCTGCCGAACCCCCAACGCCTCGTCAAGATAGCAAAGTTGGCCTCCCCCGCGCGCCCCTACCCCTCGCCCAACGAGCGTGCATGGAACGGGACTTGAGGGGAAGGCTTCTGACACCCCCACCGGCGAGAGCCGGCCGCCCGCGCACCGGATTCACCCGATCGAAGGTGGTGCGCCCGCATGACCGCATACACGGAGGCCCTTCCCTCCGCCCCCACGGAGCTGGTCCTCCGACGCGCGGAGGAAACGGATCTTCCCGAACTGCGCCGTCTCGACCACGAGATCTTCGGCCAGTTCGCCTACCCCGCGTTTCTTCTCCGCCAGCTCTTCGATCTCTACCAGCGGCACTTCCTGGTCCTGGACGACGGTTCCGGCCGCCTGCACGGCTACGTGCTGGCCGGGACCGACACGCTCAGCCAGGACTGCTGGATCCTCGGCCTGTGCGTCACCCGCGACCGACGCGGGCGGGGTCTGGGCCGCGACCTGATGCGCGAGGTCCTCCTGCTGCTGGGGGACGACGGGATCGGCGTGGTCCGGCTCACCGTGGAGCCGGCCAACAGCGCGGCCATCCTGCTGTACCGCTCGCTCGGCTTCGTCTGCGAGGAACCGGACGGCGGCCTGCGACCGGACTACTTCGGCCCCGGCCAGGACCGCCTGGTGATGCGGCTGGACCTCACGCCTCCGGTCCCGGGGCGCTGAAGCGCCGCACGTACCGCCGCTGCCACAGGGTCTCCACGGCGCGTGGGTGGTAGCGGCGGCGCACCCAGGCCACCGCCTCGGCGGGGTCCACCCCGTCGAGGACGGCGAGACACGCCAGCGCCGTCCCGGTGCGTCCGCGCCCGCCGCCGCAGGCGACCTCCACGCGGCGGCCGGCGGCGGCCCGCCACACCTCGGCCAGCGCCGACCGGGCCTCCTCCCGGTCGGCCGGCAGCCGGAAGTCCGGCCACCGCAGCAGCCGCGCCTCCCACGGCACCTCGGGGGCGCGCCGGGCCTGCAGGTACAGCCCGAGCTCCGGCGCGGGCCCCGGCGGCAGCGGGTCCCGCAGCCCCCGGCCGCGCACCAGGCGGCCCGACGGCAGCCGCACCACTCCGGGTCCGTCCTCCGGCCAGCTCTCCCACCCGTCCGTCATGCCCTCATCGAACCACGCCGGGCAGGTCGAGCAACCTGATCGGGCAGGGGTGCGGTCAGTGGGGTGAGGAGGTCGTGATGCAGACCGAACTGGAGGACGGGTTCCAGGAGTTCGTACAGGCCCGGTGGCCCCGTCTGGTGCGGACCGCGTACCTGCTGACCGGCGACCGGCACCTGGCCGAGGACCTGACGCAGACCGCGCTCGCCAAGGCGTACCGCTCCTGGCGGCGCGTGCTGCGCGCGGACAGCCCGGAGGCGTACGTCCGGCGGATCCTGGTCAGCTGCAACAGCGACCGGTTCCGCAAACGCCGGGTGCCCGAGTCGCTGACCTCGGCGGTGCCCGAGCGGGCCGGCGGGGACGAGGGGGAACGGGCCGACACGCGACGGGCGCTGATGGCGGCGCTGGCCGCGTTGCCGGCCCGGCAGCGGGCGGTGATCGTGCTGCGCTACTGGGAGGACCTGTCCGAGTCCGAGACGGCCGCGGCCCTCGGCTGCTCGGTCGGCACGGTCAAGAGCCAGGCCGCCAAGGGCCTGGCGAAGCTGCGCGCGACACCGGGCCTGGCCGAGGCGCTGGACCGAGCGGCGAACGGGACGACGAGTGGGCAGGTCCGCACGGAACAGGGAGGGGCACGATGAACGGCAACGAGACCCACGGCGGCGCGGACTCGTCTCAGGAGGCCGCACTGCGGTCGCTGCTGGCCGAGCAGGCCGGAGAGCTGGATCCCTCCCCGGCTCCCTACGGGAGAATCCGCCACCGCGGCCGCATCGCCCGCCGGAAGCGGTCCGCCGTGCTGGGGGCCGCGCTGGCCGTCCTCGCCGTGGCGCCCCTGGGCGTGTACCGGCTGGCCGCGCCGGCGACCACCGGCGGGGACACGGTCGGCCCCGCGGCCGGGGGCCGACTGCTGGACGGAGTCACCCACGAGCAGGCGACCCGAGGACTGCGGGCGTGCCTCGACCACTGGCGCGAGGCGACCGCCGGCGAACCGCCGCCGTCCGGTCCCCTGCCCGTGGCGCCGCCCGTCGAGGAGTTCCGCATGCTGCTCGCCATGCGGGCCACCGTGACGGACGATCCGATGAAGGCGGGCTTCGTGGTCGTGGCGGTGGACGACGAGGCCGCACCGGGCCACGTCGCCCGCACCGTCTGCCACGTCAAGGACGGATCGAAGGCCTCCGGCGGCCAGGTTCGCGGCCCCGCGCGGGGCGCCGGGCCGGTGGCGCTGGACCGCGACATCTCCGTCCTCTCCCCCCGGTTCGACGACGGCTCCGGCAAGGGCTGGAAACTGCCCTTCCGATGGGGTGCCGTCGGCACGGTGACGCCCTCGGTCGCCCGGGTCACCGTCACGTACGGCGGCAGGACCGAGGAGGCGGCGCTGGACGAAGGCTGGTTCGTCGCCGCCGGTGAACTCGACCGCAAGGCGACCGCCCCACCGCACATCAAGGGGTACGACGCCGCAGGGGAGCTGGTCTACGACTCCGACCGGGACAAGGGGTACCCCCGGTCGCTGCCGTAGGGCTCAGGACGGCGTGCGGGCGGACTCCAGGAGGCGGGAGACGTCCGCGTCGGGGAGGGCCAGCGCCGCGCCCACCGTGGTGAGCGCGGCCCGCTCGACGGGCCGGTAGGGGCCGTCCGCCAGGGCGACGCGGGCGGCCTGGAGGAGAATCGATTCGCGTCCGAGCGGCGCGAGGTGGGGGGCGAGCGGGCCCAGCGCCTCGTGCAGTTCGAGGGCGATCGCCGCCTCGCAGGGGCGCCCCAGGGAGCGCGAGGCGTCCTCGTCGTCGACGACCCGGACCAGCAGGGCGAGTTCGTCGGCGGTGCAGTCGTCGAAGCCCGCGGCCCGCACGCCCTCGGCGGCGGTCTCCAGGGCGGTCCGGGAGCCGGCGCCGCCGGTCGCCAGGACCGCCAGGGCGACGGTCCGCACGGCGTCCCGCAGCATCGTGGAGAAGCGCGCGGTGGTGAGGTGGTCCAGGACCTCGGCGCCATACCGCGCGGCGCAGGAGGAGCACTCGACGACCGGCCCGGTCTGCCCGCGGCCGGCCAGCGGGACGCCGAGCACGGTGAGCCGCACCTGGCCGTGCAGGCGCCGGTAGTTGCGGTCCCCGCCGCAGCCGGGGCAGAAGAACTCGCCCTCGCCGGCGTCGGTCCAGCTGGTGCGCAGGCCCACCATCCGCAGTGCGCGCGCGGGGCGCCGTCCGCCGTCTCGTCCGCTCCCTGGCAGCACGTCGCACCTCCGTACGGGTAAGCCGCGGCAACATCGTCGCGCTCGGCGTGATGTTAGCCACACCACCGAGGCCGCGTCAGCACCCTGGAGGAGACCAATTCGTGATCATCCGCGCCAGGTGGCCGGAACGCGCCGGGGCCCGCCCGCCGGTGGACGGCGAGCGGGCCCCGGGAAGTCGCCCGGCCGGCCGGGCCGGGCGGAGTGATCAGCGGGCCGCGCGGTTGACGGCGGAGACGACCGCCTTCAGCGAGGCACGCGTCGTGTTGGGGTCGATGCCGATGCCCCACAGGACCTTGTCGCCGACGGCGCACTCGATGTACGAGGCGGCCTGCGCGGAGGCGCCCTCGCTCATCGTGTGCTCCTGGTAGTCCAGCAGGCGTACGTCGACGCCGATGTTCTGCAGGGCGTCGAAGAAGGCCGAGATCGGACCGTTGCCGGTACCGGTCAGCACCGTCGGCTCGCCGTCGACCGTGCAGCGCACGGTCAGCGTGTCGACGCCGTCCTGGTCGGTGGTGGTCTGGCCGGTCTCGACCTGGATGCGGCCCCACGGGTTCTGCGGGTTGGGCAGGTACTCGTCCTGGAAGATCTCCCAGATGTTCGTCGGCGTGATCTCGCCGCCCTCGGCGTCGGTCTTCGCCTGGATGATCTTCGAGAACTCGATCTGCATCCGGCGCGGCAGGTCCAGCTTGTGGTCGTTCTTCAGGACGTACGCCACGCCGCCCTTGCCGGACTGGGAGTTGACCCGGATGACCGCCTCGTAGGAGCGGCCGACGTCCTTGGGGTCGATCGGCAGGTACGGGACCGCCCACTCCAGGTCGTCCACCGTGACGCCCTGGGCGGCCGCGTCGGCCTCCATGGCGTCGAAGCCCTTCTTGATGGCGTCCTGGTGGGAGCCGGAGAAGGACGTGTAGACCAGGTCGCCCACGTACGGGTGGCGCGGGTGGACCTCCATCTGGTTGCAGTACTCCCAGGTGCGGCGGATCTCGTCGATGTCCGAGAAGTCGATCTGCGGGTCGACGCCCTGCGAGAAGAGGTTCATGCCCAGCGTCACCAGGTCGACGTTGCCGGTGCGCTCGCCCTGGCCGAACAGGCAGCCCTCGACGCGGTCGGCGCCGGCCATCACGGCCAGTTCGGCGGCGGCGACGGCGGTGCCGCGGTCGTTGTGCGGGTGGGCGGACAGGACGACGAACTCGCGGCGGGACAGGTTGCGGTGCATCCACTCGAACCGGTCCGCGTGCGTGGACGGCGTCGAACGCTCCACGGTGGCGGGCAGGTTGAGGATGATCTCGCGGTCCGGGCCGGGCTGCCAGACGTCCATGACGGACTCGCAGACCTCCAGAGCGAAGTCCAGCTCGGTGTCGGTGAAGATCTCCGGGCTGTACTGGTAGCCGAACTGCGTCTCGTCGCCCAGCAGCTTCTCGGCGTACTCCATCACCAGGCGGGTGCCGTCGACGGCGATCTGCTTGATGTCGTCCTTGGAGCCGCGGAAGACGACCCGGCGGAAGACCGGCGCGGTGGCGTTGTACAGGTGGACGGTGGCCCGGCGGGCGCCCTTCAGGGACTCCACCGTGCGCTCGATCAGGTCCTCGCGGGCCTGCGTCAGCACCGAGATGGTGACGTCCTCGGGGATGGCGTTCTCGTCCTCGACGATGGAGCGGACGAAGTCGAAGTCCGTCTGGCCGGAGGCGGGGAAGCCGACCTCGATCTCCTTGTAGCCCATCCGGACCAGCAGGTCGAACATGGCGCGCTTGCGCGCGGGGGACATCGGGTCGATCAGCGCCTGGTTGCCGTCGCGCAGATCGGTGGAGAGCCAGCGGGGGGCGGCGGTGACGCGCCGACCGGGCCAGGTGCGGTCGGGGATGTCGACCTGCTCGTAACGCCCGTACTTGCTGATCGGCATCGAGGAGGGCTTCTGGCGGTTCACCATGACGGATTCGGCTCCTTGGGTGTCCGGTGGACGTAGGTCCTGGAGGACGGCCGACTGTCGGCAGCAACGCCGGACACCGCGGGGAGGGGGTCGGCCTTGCGACTTACAGACCCTCGCCGCGGCAGCTAAGGAGGAGCAGCCAGTACCGCATGATGTGCCGCAGCCTAACCGAGCCACGCCACGATGCGCGGTCGTGTATCAGTATGCGGGACTCCCGCGATCAATCGGGCAAAAGGTGCCCGAGACCACAAGACAAGCGACAAAGCCGGTCATCGGCGGCGATGTTGGATCACTTACCGTCACTGCTAGTGACTTTTTCGTCACTCCTCGCGACCATGGGGAGGTATGAGCACAAACCGGGTCTTCTGCACGATCATCCCCCCGCACATCCTCGACACCCTCTCCCGGCACTCCGACGAGCTCGTCTCCGGCCGGGCCCGCCGCACGAGGGAGCGGGACTCCCTGGAGCGCACCCGCCGCCGGCTGAACGCCGTGGCCGGCGCGCGGATCCTCGCCCGTCCGGAGGCCGCCGAGGACGGCAAGCCGCACCGCACGATCTACGACGCGAAGAAGCGCGAGACCCTTCCCGGCACCAAGGTCCGCGGCGAGGGCCAGGAGCCCGGTCAGGACGCCAGCGTCAACCGCGCCTACGCCGGGCTGGGCGCCACCTTCGACCTGTTCCTGAAGGTGTACGGCCGCGACTCCATCGACGGCGGCGGCCTGCCCCTCGACGCCACCGTCCACTACGGCGTGGAGTACGACAACGCCTTCTGGAACGGCGAGCAGATGGTCTTCGGCGACGGCGACGGCGAGGTGTTCCTGGACTTCACCATCCCCGTCGACGTGATCGGCCACGAGCTCACGCACGGCGTCACCCAGTACACCGCCAACCTCGAGTACTACGGCCAGTCCGGGGCGCTCAACGAGTCGCTCTCCGACGTGTTCGGCTCGCTGATCAAGCAGCACACGAAGGGCGAGACGGCGGCGGAGGCCGACTGGCTGGTGGGCGCCGGGCTGCTCGCGCCGCGGGTGACCGGCAAGGCGCTGCGCTCCATGAAGGAGCCGGGCACCGCGTACGACGACGACGTCCTCGGCAAGGACCCGCAGCCGGGCTCCATGGACGACTACGTGGACACCCGCCAGGACAACGGCGGGGTGCACATCAACTCCGGCATCCCCAACCGGGCGTTCTACCTCGCCGCCACGGCGCTGGGCGGCCACGCCTGGGAGAAGGCGGGGCAGGTCTGGTACGACGTCCTCACCGGTGGCGACCTCAAGGCGGACGCGGAGTTCGCGGACTTCGCGCGCCTCACGCTGAAGGCGGCGGCGACGCGGTTCGGCGAGGGAGCGGAGGCCCAGGCGGTCGAGAAGGCCTGGCAGGAGGTCGGCGTCCTCAGCCGCGAGGCGTGACGGCGCCCGCGAGGCGTGACGGCGCCGCAAGGCGCCCGCACCGGGTGACGCCTTCCGCCCGCGTCGCGTGACGGTTCCCCACGACCGGCCGCGGCGCGGGCCCGGATGCGCTAGACAGGTGCCATGCATATCGAAGTGACACGTTCGGGCGGGTTCGCCGGGTTGGTCCGCCGCGCGCTGGTGGACACCGACGGGCTGGCCGACGCGGAGGAGTGGCACCGGCTGGCCGAGGCGGCCCTCGCCGACGGGGCGGGGCCGTCCCAGGCCGACTCGTCCGTCCGGGACGGGTTCCGCTACGAGATCGCGGTGGACGGCTCCCCCGGTGTGGAGGTCGGCGAGCAGGACCTGACCCCCGCCCAGCGCGACCTCACCGCACGCGCCCTCGCCGAGGGCACCCGCCTCTGACCTCTCGGGCCCCACCGGGCGCCAGGCACCGGCAGGAGCCGGGAGCTCGGTGCAAGGAGCAGGCCGCGCAAGGGTGTTGACCTTCCCCCCGCGGGGTGAGGAGGATCCGCCCCATGGCAGCCGACCCGCTTCCGCCGTTCCCGCCCGGTTTCCTCTGGGGCGCGTCCACCTCCGCCCACCAGATCGAAGGCGCCGCGGACCTGCGCGAGCGGTCCGTCTGGGACGTCTTCGAGGCGCGCCCCGGCAGCATCGCGGACGGCTCCACCGCCGCCGTGGCCTGCGACAGCTTCCACCGTCACCGCGAGGACGTGGAGCTCCTCGCCGGGCTCGGACTCGACGCCTACCGGTTCTCCGTCTCCTGGCCGCGCGTCGACTCCCCGGGCGGGCTCGATCACTACGACCGCCTGGTGGACGACCTGCTCGCGGCCGGCGTCCGCCCCGTGCCGACGCTGTTCCACTGGGACCTGCCCGCCGCGCTGGACTGGCGGGAGCGGGACACCGCCGCCCGGTTCGCCGCCTACGTGGAGCGCGTGGCGGCCCGGCTCGGCGACCGGGTGCGGACCTGGATCACCGTCAACGAGCCCGCCGAGCACACCTTCCTCGGCCACGCCCTCGGCGTGCACGCGCCGGGCCACAGGATGCTGTTCGAGGCGCTGCCGGTGGCGCACCACCAGCTCCTCGCCCACGGCCTCGCGGTGCGCGCCCTGCGCGCGGCGGGGGCCGCCGACGTCGGGATCGCCGTCTCGCACGCGCCGACCTGGCCCGTCTCGGAGCGGAAGGAGGACCTGGCCGCCGCCGATTTCTACGACGTCCTGATGAACCGCGCCTTCTCCGACCCGCTGCTGCTGGGCCGCTACCCGGAGGGCGTCGCGGAGCTGATGCCGGACGGCGCGGAGGCCGACCTGGAGATCGTCTCGGAGCGGCTCGACTGGTACGGCGTCAACTACTACGCACCCTCCCTCGTCGGCGCGCCCACCGGCGGGCCGAGCGCCTACGGCACCCTCGACGTCCCGCCGGAGATGCCCTTCTCGGTGCACGAGATCGAGGGCCGCCCGCGGACCGACTTCGGGTGGCCGGTGGTGCCCGAAGGGCTGACCGAGGTCCTCACCGGGCTCCGCGACCGCTACGCCGACCGGCTGCCGCCCCTCATGGTCACCGAGAACGGCTGCTCCTACCCCGGCCTGGACGACCAGGACCGGATCGCCTACCTCGACGCCCACCTGCGTGCCCTGCACCGGGCCCTGGAGGCGGGCGTGGACGTACGCGGGTACTTCGTCTGGTCGCTGCTGGACAACTTCGAGTGGGCCGAGGGCTACCGGCAGCGTTTCGGCCTGGTCCACGTCGACTTCGACTCCCCGGAGCGGACCCGCACCCCGAAGGCCTCCTACGCCTGGCTGCGCGACCAGTTGCGCGACTGCCTCCGGGCGCAGCGGTGACCACGGCGTCCGGCGCGGACGCGGAACCGACGGGCGCGGGCCCGGTGGGCGCGGGCCTCTCCGGCGCGGCCGTCGGCCGGCCCCTGTCCGAGGACCTGCCCGTCGGCGGCGGCGCGGACGGCGGGCCCCCGGTCGAGCCCACGAAGCGCGTGGGCGGCCGCTGGACGGCCTCGCTGTCGCTGGCCAACGGCGCGGTCTGGGTGGGCTGGTACGGCCCGATGCAGATCCTGCTGGCCTCGCAGACCGCCGCGTTCGCCGCCGGCGGCGACGCGGCCGGGGCGTTCGGCCTGGCCGGTATGACCAAGGAGACGATGCTGGCCTGGGTGACCGGCGTCGGCGCGGTGGTGGCGCTGGTCGCGAGCCCGGTGTTCGGCGCGCTGTCGGACCGCACCGCTTCCCGGTGGGGCAGGCGGCGGCCGTGGATCCTGGCCGGTTCGGCGAGCGGCGCGGTGTTCCTGGTGCTGCTCGGCCAGGCGCCCGGGCCGTGGACGATGCTCGTCGGCTGGTGCCTGGTCCAGCTGACGCTGAACGCCTCGTTCGCGGCGGTCACCGCGGCGGTCCCGGACCGGGTGCCCCGGCCGCAGCGGGGAACGGTGGGCGGGTGGCTGGGCGGCGTCCAGATCGTCGGCGTGGTGGCCGGCACCGCTCTGGCCGCCGCGGCGGGCGGCATCGGCGCCGGGTACGCGGCCTGCGCGGTGCTCAGCCTGCTCGGCGTGGTCCCGCTGCTGCTGCACCACGAGCCGCCGCTGCCCGGGGCGGAGCGTCCCGCCCCGGTGACGGCGCGCCGGTTCGTGGCCGGGCTGGGGTTCGACCCGCGCCGCCACCCGGACCTCGGCTGGGCCTGGCTGACCCGGTTCCTGATCAACCTGTCGAACGCCCTGGTGCTGCTCTACCTCCTCTACTATCTGCGCGACCGGGTCGGTCACCCCGACCCGGAGCAGGGCGTGCTGGTGTTGACCGTGGTCAACGCCGTGATGCTGCTGGCGACGGTGGTGATCAGCGGCGTGCGCTCGGACCGTTCGGGCCGCCGCAAGCCGTACGTGCTGTGGTCGGGGGTGCTGATGGCGGGGGCCACGCTGATGCTGGCCGGATGGCAGACCTGGTCGTCGGCGCTGGTGGCCGCGGCGCTGCTGGGCGTCGGCTTCGGCGTGTTCACGTCGGTGGACTTCGCGCTGATGACGGAGGTGCTGCCGCACGCGGCCGCCCGGGGCAAGGACCTCGGCGTGATCAACGTCGCCAACTCGCTGCCCCAGGTGATGGCGCCCGCGCTGGCCGCGCCGCTGGTCACGGGTCTGGGCGGGTACACCACGCTGTACGTCGTCGCGGGCCTGCTGGCCCTGGCCGGCGCCCTCCTCGTCCACCGGGTGCGCGGCGTCGACTGACCCGTGCCGCCGCGTACCGGGGCGAGGCCTGGGGCAGACTGGCGGAAACCGCACCACCGGCAAGAAGGCTCCGCCCGTGAAAGCGCCCAGGTACCCCGACGACGCCGCCCCCGACGCCGCGTCCCCCGACGATGCCGCCCCCGACGAGCCCACTCCCGGCCGGCCCGTCCCCGACGTGCCCGCCCGCGTCCCCGCCGACGTCGCTCCCGCCCAGGACCGGTCCGGCCCGCAGGTCGACCCCTTGGCGGCCCTGCGCGCCCCGGACGAGCCGCCGTGCGACGTGTTCCTGACCGGGACCGTCTTCCTGGACATCATCTTCACCGGGCTGGACCAGGCCCCCGTGCGCGGCACCGAGTCCTGGGCCCGCGGCATGGGCTCCAGCCCCGGCGGGGTCGCGAACATGGCCACCGCGCTGGCCCGGCTGGGGCTGCGCACCTCGCTGGCCGCGTCCTTCGGCGACGACCACTACGGCGAGTACTGCTGGGACGCGCTGGAGCAGGGCGAGCACATCGACCTGTCCCCGTCCCGCACGGTGCCCGGCTGGCACTCGCCGGTGACCGTCTCCATGGCCTACGAGGGCGAGCGCACGATGGTCTCGCACGGCCACGAGCCGCCGGAGCGGGCGCAGCCGTCGCCGGACCTGCCGCCGCGGTCACGGGCCGCGGTGGCCTCGCTCGCGCCGGGCCGCCGGGAGCCGTGGGTGGCGCACGCCGCGCGGGCGGGCGCGCTGATCTTCGGCGACGTCGGCTGGGACGACACCGGCGCGTGGGACCTGGCCGCGCTGCCGGACCTGGCGCACTGCGAGGCGTTCCTGCCGAACGCGGCCGAGGCGATGCGCTACACCCGCACCGACTGCCCGCGCCGCGCCGCCCACGCGCTGACCGAGCACGTGCCCGTCGCGGTGGTGACGCTCGGCGCGGAGGGCGCCTACGCCGTCGACGGGCGGACCGGCGAGGCGGCGGAGGTGCCGGCCATCGCGGTCGAGGCACTGGATCCCACCGGGGCGGGCGACGTGTTCGTGGCCGGGTTCGTCACGGGGACGCTGGCCGGCTGGCCGCTCGCCGACCGGCTGGCGTTCGCCGGGCTCACGGCGGCGCTGTCCGTGCAGGACTTCGGCGGGTCGCTGTCCGCGCCGGGCTGGGCGGAGGTCGCCGCCTGGTGGCGGACCGTGCAGTCCCTGGAGGGCCAGGACCCGGAGGGCCTGCGGCGCTACGCCTTCCTCGACGCCCTGATCCCCCGCCCGCTGCGCCGGGCCACCGCTCCCTGGCCCCGCCGCCGCGCCGTCCCCACCATCGGCTTCCGCCGCTCCGGCTGACCCGCCTCACACCGGGTGGCGCCTGCCCGGGGGCCGCCGGGTGTGAGGGCGCCCTGGCGTGGCAAAAGGCTTGGGGGCTTGACCGTGGCCCGTCGTACCCTGGGACACGGAAGGCCCCGTGTGACGGGCGAACTCCAGCGAGGAGGATGTGCAGGCCTCGAGCCGGCCCATGACGCAGACACCCCATGCTCCCGGTCCCGGTGAGGGACCCGCACGCGCCCAGATCACCATCCCCGCCAAGCACCCGATGGTGACGGTGCTCGGGTCCGGAGACTCCCTTCTGCGCGTGATCGAGACGGCCTTCCCCGGGGCCGACATCCATGTCCGGGGCAACGAGATCAGCGCGGTGGGCGACCCGGGGGACGTGGCCGTCATCCAGCGCCTGTTCGCAGAGATGATGCTGGTGCTCCGCACCGGGCAACCGATGACGGAGGACGCGGTGGAACGATCGATCGCCATGCTGAAGGCGGGCGGAAACGGCGGCGGCGAGGGCGGCGGTCAGGAGACCCCGGCGCAGGTGCTCACGCAGAACATCCTGTCCTCGCGCGGCCGCACGATCCGGCCCAAGACGCTCAACCAGAAGCGCTACGTCGACGCCATCGACAAGCACACCGTCGTGTTCGGCATCGGTCCGGCCGGTACCGGCAAGACGTACCTGGCGATGGCGAAGGCGGTGCAGGCACTCCAGGCCAAGCAGGTCAACAGAATCATCCTGACCCGCCCGGCGGTCGAGGCCGGCGAGCGGCTCGGGTTCCTGCCCGGAACGCTGTACGAGAAGATCGACCCGTACCTGCGCCCGCTGTACGACGCGCTGCACGACATGCTCGACCCCGACTCGATCCCCCGCCTGATGGCGGCCGGGACCATCGAGGTCGCGCCGCTGGCCTACATGCGCGGCCGGACGCTGAACGACGCCTTCATCATCCTCGACGAGGCCCAGAACACCTCGCCCGAACAGATGAAGATGTTCCTCACCCGTCTCGGCTTCGACTCCAAGATCGTGATCACCGGCGACGTGACCCAGGTCGACCTGCCGGACGGCACCAAGTCGGGCCTGCGGCAGGTGCAGCACATCCTGGAGGGCGTCGAGGACGTCCACTTCTCCCGGCTGTCGTCGCAGGACGTCGTCCGGCACAAGCTCGTCGGACGTATCGTCGATGCCTACGAGAAGTACGACAGCACGCACGGCACCGAGAACGGCGCCCACCAGGGCGGCCGCGGCCGGACCGGGCACAAGGGGAAGTAGAACAGCCGCACCATGGCGATCGACGTCAACAACGAATCGGGCACCGAGGTCGACGAAGAGGCGATCCTGGACATCGCCCGCTACGCCCTCGCGCGGATGCGCATCCACCCCCTCGCCGAGCTGTCGGTGATCGTGGTGGACGCCGACGCCATGGAGCAGCTGCACATCCAGTGGATGGACCTGCCGGGTCCGACCGACGTGATGTCCTTCCCGATGGACGAGCTGCGTCCGCCGTCCAAGGACGACGAGGAGCCCCCGCAGGGGCTGCTCGGCGACATCGTGCTCTGCCCGGAGGTCGCCGAGAAGCAGGGCAAGGAGGCGGAGACCGGGCACTCCATGAACGAGGAGCTTCAGCTGCTCACCGTCCACGGCGTCCTCCACCTGCTGGGCTACGACCACGAGGAGCCCGACGAGAAGGCCGAGATGTTCGGCCTTCAGGCCGCCATCGTCGACGGCTGGCGTGCCGAGAAGGGCCTCACCGGCCCGTCGCCCGCCCCGACCGTCTCATGACCGTCCAGCTGATCGTGGGCGTCGTCGCCCTGCTCGTCCTCGCCTGGCTCGCCGCCTGCGCCGAGGCCGGTCTGGCGCGGGTGTCGAGCTTCCGCGCCGAGGAGGCCATACGCACCGGCCGCCGCGGCAGCGCCAAGCTCGCCCAGGTGGCTGCCGACCCCACCCGCTACCTCAACGTGGCGCTGCTGGTCCGCGTGGCCTGCGAGATGGCGGCGGCCGCCCTGGTCACCTACGCCTGCCTCGACTTCTTCGCGGAGACCTGGCAGGCGCTGCTGACCGCCATCGGCGTGATGGTGCTGGTGTCGTACGTGGCGGTCGGCGTCTCGCCGCGCACCATCGGCCGCCAGCACCCGCTCAACACCTCGACGGTCGCGGCGTACGTGCTGCTGCCGCTGGCGCGGATCATGGGCCCGGTGCCCTCGCTGCTGATCCTCCTGGGCAACGCCCTGACCCCCGGCAAGGGGTTCCGCCGTGGCCCGTTCGCCTCCGAGGCCGAGCTGCGCGCCATGGTGGACCTGGCGGAGAAGGAGTCGCTGATCGAGGACGAGGAGCGCCGCATGGTGCACTCGGTCTTCGAGCTGGGCGACACCCTGGTGCGCGAGGTGATGGTGCCGCGCACCGACCTGGTGGTCATCGAGCGGTTCAAGACGATCCGTCAGGCGCTCACCCTGGCGCTGCGGTCCGGCTTCTCCCGCATCCCGGTCACCGGCGAGAGCGAGGACGACGTCGTCGGCGTCGTCTACCTCAAGGACCTGGTGCGGCGCACGCACATCAGCCGGGAGGCCGAGAGCGAGCTGGTCAGCACGGCCATGCGCGCGGCGGCGTTCGTGCCGGACACCAAGAACGCCGGCGACCTGCTGCGGGAGATGCAGCGGGACCGCAACCACGTCGCGGTCGTCATCGACGAGTACGGCGGCACGGCCGGCATCGTCACCATCGAGGACATCCTCGAGGAGATCGTCGGCGAGATCACCGACGAGTACGACCGCGAGCTGCCCCCGGTGGAGGAGCTGGACGACGGCTGCCACCGGGTCACCGCGCGTCTGGACATCAGCGACCTCGGCGCGCTCTACGGTGTCGAGGAGTACGACGACGAGGACGTCGAGACGGTCGGCGGTCTGCTCGCCAAGGCGCTGGGGCGGGTTCCCATCGCCGGCGCCTCCTCGGAGGTCGAGCTCCCCGACGGGCGCCGCCTCAGGCTGACCGCGGAGTCCGCGGCCGGCCGCCGCAACAAGATCGTGACCGTGCTGGTGGAGCCGGTGCCGGCTCCCGAGCCGTCGGAGGACGGGGAACGGCAGGACCGATGACCCCTCAGGAGCTGCGCGCGCTCTGCCTTTCGTTCAACGGCGCGTCCGAGGACTTCCCGTTCGGGCCGGAGACCTCCGTGTTCAAGGTGGGCGGCAAGCTCTTCGCCCTGTCGGCGCTCGACGCGCGGCCCCTGACGGCCAATCTCAAGTGCGACCCGGACGACGCGGTCCGCCTGCGCGAGGAGCACGAGGGGCTGGTCGTGCCGGGCTGGCACATGAACAAGCGGCACTGGAACACGGTGACCGTCGGCGGGGGAGCCGGGGCCCTGCCCGACGCCCTGATCCGCGAACTGGTCGAGGACTCCTACGACCTGGTGGTCGCCGGCCTCCCCCGCGCGGAGCGGCTGCGGCTGGACCGGCCGTAATCGCGTTGTCCTCGGGTCCTTCGGCCCGGCAGACTCACGGGGCATGACGATACGTTTCCCCAGGCCCCTGCGCCCAGGTGACCGGATCGGGGTCACCGCCCCGTCCAGCGGCGTGCAGAAGCCGCTGCTGCCCCGGCTCGACCACGCCGTCCAGGTCGTGCGCGACCACGGTTACGAGGTGGTGGTCGGTGAGTGCATCGGCACGCCCACCCACGTCAGCGCGCCGGTCGCCGAGCGGGCCGCCGAACTGACCGCCATGCTCACCGACCCCGAGATCAGGGCCGTGGTACCGCCGTGGGGCGGGGAGACGGCGATCGACCTGCTCCCCCACCTGGACTGGGACGCGATCCGCGCCGCCGAGCCGACCTGGGTGGTCGGCTACTCCGACACCACCGCCTGGATGACGCCGCTGACCTTGCTCACCGGCTGGGCGAGTGTGCACGGCAACAACCTGATGGACACGCCGTACGAGACGCCCGAGGGGCTGCTGTCCTGGCTGGACGTGGTGACCGCCCCGCAGGGCCCGGACCACCCGCTGACCCAGGTGCCGCCGGGCCGGTACCGGGTGTCGGGAAGCTTCGACGACTGGGAGTCCGACCCCGGCTTCAGCGCCCAGGGACTGAACACCGAGGGCCGCTGGACGCGCCTGGACGGCGACGGCGACCTCACCGTCGAGGGCCGCCTGATCGGCGGGTGCACGGAGATCGTCAGTCCGCTCGCCGGCAGCCCCTACCTGGACCTGACCGCCTTCGCCCGCGAGCACGCACCCGAGGGGCTGCTCGTCTACGTGGAGGCCTGCGAGGACAACGCCTACTCCATCGCCCGCCAGCTGCACGGCATGCGGCTGTCCGGCGCCTTCGACGCCGCCACCGCGGTCCTGGTCGGCCGGACCACCGCCCCCGACACCCCGACCATGACCCAGCACGAGGCGGTGCTGGACGCGCTCGGCGGTCTCAAGGTGCCGATCCTCGCCGACCTCGAGTGCGGGCACGTGCGGCCCTGGCTGCCGCTGGTGAACGGGGCGCGGGCCCGGGTGACGCACACCGCCGGGCGCGGCGAGGTCGTCCAGACGCTGGCCTGACGCCCGCGGCCCCGCCGGGGCTTCGTATGCTCGGACCATGACCGACAGCAGCGCGCTCGACCTCGACCCCGAGGACCGCAAGATCGTGACCCTGGCCCGCTCCGCGCGGGCCCGCAACGGCGTGCCGGAGGGCGCGGCCGTGCGGGACGAGACGGGGCGGACGTACGTCGCCGGGACGGTGGCCCTGGAGTCGCTGGGGCTGAGCGCGCTGCGCACGGCGGTGGCGATGGCCGTGGCCTCCGGGGCGAAGTCGCTGGAGGCGGCGGCCGTGGTGACCGAGGCGGACCTGCCCGCCGAGGACCTCGCCGCCGTCCACGACCTCGGCGGCGCCGGCACTCCCGTGCTGGTCGCCGGCCCCGACGGCGCGGTCCGCGAGACCCGGACCGTCTGACCGTTCCCGCGGAGCCCCGCACGCGCGGGACGGGGCTCCGCGGACCCCGTTGTGGGGCGGGTCACCCGCCCGTGCGGGCCGCGGGAGCGCCCGCCGGTACGAGGGCGGCCCGCGATCGGGGAGAATGGGCGGCATGAGCGTTCGTACACAGTCACCGCAGCCGTCCGAGGACCACCTCCACCGGGCCGGCTTCGCCTGCTTCGTGGGCCGCCCCAACGCGGGCAAGTCCACCCTCACGAACGCTCTGGTGGGCCAGAAGGTGGCGATCACCTCCAACCGCCCCCAGACCACCCGGCACACCGTGCGCGGCATCGTGCACCGCCCGGACGCCCAGCTGATCCTGGTGGACACCCCCGGCCTCCACAAGCCGCGCACCCTGCTCGGCGAGCGGCTCAACGACGTGGTGCGCACCACCTGGGCCGAGGTCGACGTGATCGGTTTCTGCCTGCCCGCCGACCAGAAGATCGGCCCCGGCGACCGGTTCATCGCCAAGGAGCTCGCGGCCATCAAGAAGGCCCCGAAGGTGGCGATCGTCACCAAGACCGACCTGGTGGACTCCAAGCAACTCGCCGAGCAGCTGATCGCGGTGGACCAGCTGGGCAGGGAGCTGGGCATCGCCTGGGCGGAGATCATCCCCGTCTCGGCGACCGCCGGCAAGCAGGTCGATCTGCTCGCCGACCTGCTGATCCCGCTGATGCCCGAGGGCCCGGCGCTCTACCCGGAGGGCGACCTCACCGACGAGCCGGAGCAGGTGATGATCGCGGAGCTGATCCGCGAGGCCGCCCTGGAGGGCGTGCGGGACGAGCTGCCGCACTCCATCGCCGTGGTCGTCGAGGAGATGCTGCCGCGTGAGGACCGGCCGGCCGACAAGCCGCTGCTGGACATCCACGCCAACCTGTACATCGAACGCTCCAGCCAGAAGGGCATCGTCATCGGCCCCAAGGGCCAGCGCCTGAAGGACGTCGGGATCAAGTCCCGCAAGCAGATCGAGGCGCTGCTGGGCACCCCGGTCTTCCTCGACCTGCACGTGAAGGTCGCCAAGGACTGGCAGCGCGACCCCAAGCAGCTGCGCAAGCTGGGCTTCTAGGAGCCCGGCGGGCACACGACGGCCCCGGGACCGCTCGTCGGC